>CAMWXA010000032.1 GCA_947178035.1 uncultured Lachnospiraceae bacterium
CCTTGGCATTGAGCAGGCCCTGCAGGAGGACTTTGAATACATCTGCTGCCTCGGTGAAGAGATTACTGCTGCACCTGACGCATTGAGCGTTCTGCTGGACTTCCTCGCAGCAACCCCCTCTGCAGGTCTTGCTGGCGGCAAAGTGTACCACAGACATATGCCGCATTACATACAGCAGTTCGGAATCTCCATTGATTTCAAGCACTGCCGCGCTTCCATGCTCTATGCTGACACCCCGGACAGCGAAAATATCCCGAATATCGTATACTGTGATGCCATCAGCAGCTGCTGCATGATGGTGCGCGCCGACGCGATACACAAAGTCGGTCTGATGCCGACGGAGAATTTTCTCTACTGGGATGATACAGAGTGGGGCTATCGCATCAAACAGGCTGGTTATGAGGTCGTAGCACTCGGCGGCGCAAAGCTCTACCACGCCGCAAGTCCTATGCATCGCTGTGACAATACAAAAGTAAATTATTATATGACACGCAACTGTATGCACTTTTTCATGAAGTACACAAAGCCGGAATCCTGCAACAAGATGAGCATCGTCCTTCTGCGCTCTGTCTTTGAGGCTTTCTATCTGCACAGAATGGGACATGCCCACAATATGGCCCAATCCGACGTATCGGCGCTTCTCGACGCAGTGAACGGTGTGCGCGGCAAGGCAGCCGATGACTGCATCCTCGATAATGACGAGAGCGGACTTGGATTCGTGAGCTTTTTTCAGGAACAGGAAGCTGTTTACATGGAAGATGACGATCCCTTTCTTGAGCAGGTCATCCGCCAGATCAATCCTGATATCGTGTTTATGCAGCTGCCATCCAAGGAGGCTGTTACGATCATCCGGTGCGATTCTATCCTGGGCATCAAAGATTTTCATTTTTCACTAGAATTCGGCGATAATGTGATCTACATCGACAAAAATTATCGTATGCTCGCTACCCGCGAGGATGTGGATCTCATCAAAAGCTATGAATCAGGCTTACAGCTGTTTTTGTATGCCATGCAGCCCGTGGTGTTTCGCCGGATCGCTGAAATACGCGGGATGGAAAATACCCTTCTTTTATGAAAACTAAAATCTGCATCGACAGGGTTAAGTTTTCAGAATATTCTGACGATATATCTTATGTAGTATTATTATGTAAATAATTTAAGATGTGTATTCGTTTTTTGCTGTCCACATAAAGTTATTTCCAAAAGATTTGAGGGAGGATTTCTATGGAATATCGTCAAAAATATGAGAGTTTAATACAAACCTTATGTAATGCATACAATAAAATGTTTCAACTGCTGGAATGCGTCGAACAGTGTGACAAGGAGCTTGTACGTCTGTCTCAGCTCAACCGCCCCAGCGTCGAGGAAGTGTGCCGCATCACGGAATACAAGGACCGCCTGATTATCACATTGGACCAGATTTCTATCGCTGTCGATCCGATTCATGACCAGCTTGATGGTATCCGGGCACTTTGTCAAGAGATTGATCAGCATTCGATGTACCTTCACCTGACGGACTTACAGCTGTTAGTTTACTACTATATCCGCCAGGTTATCAACAAGGAGGACATCCGCAATCCAGATATCATCAGCCGGCTCAATGATTATAAAGAATCGCTGGAACTGGATAAGGCGCTCAGTGAAGTTCCAGAATCAGAGAGGCAAATCTTTTTGCTAGTTCCTGAGAAGAAAAAATAAATGATCCTATAGCAAAAATACCAAGCTTTTCCGCTTGGTATTTTTGTTAGCTATTTACCACTTTCTCATTGTCCTGACGGCACTCCTCGTACCGCGCCCGAAAGAGTTCTGCCATCTCCACATTTCCCATCTCCGTATAGATCTTGATAATATTCTCATAACAATGCATCAGATTGACTCCTAACATATTGGCATCTGGCATCGCAGTGGCCTTAATATACCACAGCAGCGCCTTTAGTTTGTTGCCGCTGTCAAGAAGCACATTGCCATGGGTAAACATATAATGCGCCGTCTGGCATTGGTCAGCATATTTTGCCATCAAATCCACCGCTTTGTCAGCCTGATTTGTCTTGACATAGTCGACAGCCAGAGATGTAATCATAATCTGTTCGTACTCACATGTAATCTCCTCCATGACACCCAGCGCCTTCTCATACAATACGATGGCCTCCTGCCTGTTTCCCCGCATCGTCTCAGACTGTCCAGCCTGAAATAGGAGATAGATATTGAGCGGGTCTGTCTCCAAAGCCTTGTACAACATTGTAAGATTCCGCTCCTGCTTCTTTTCCATCTCCTCCGGGGTTAGATTATATCCGTGATGAATCACATCCATGGGAAGCAGCACACAGTTCATCGGATCATCTTTCTTACTATCATCCTTGGGCCGCAGCTGCTCATGAATCTGCCCTTCAAACAAATAAAAGTTTTTGTTGTAAAATCTGCTGACATCATCTGTAACATAGACCGTATTCCCTCTGTTCTGCGTGATACTTTTGAGCCGGATTTCCCCGACAGAACGCGGAAATTTCTGCATGATAATGCGCAGTGTCGGCACATCAATCTCATGCACATACTCATCACAATCCAGCACAAGTATCCAATTATTGGATGCATGTGCTGCGCAGAAATTCCTGGCAGCACTGAAATCATTAACCCACTCAAACGCAAATACTTTATCCGTATATTTCTGCGCAATCTCCAGCGTTCTATCTGTTGAGCCGGTATCGGTGACAACAATCTCAAATCCATACGGACTGATCCGTCGCAGACATTCCTCTATATGTTTCTCTTCATTCTTCGCTATGATACAAACCGAAACTGGTATTTTTGCCATTTCTTATCCCCCTATTTCATTCTGATTAGAATACTTCATTTATTATATCGGACTATTCTCACACTACTTAATCAATATTCAGAAAATTTATCGTTCCGATTGCCACTGCATCGACGTATGCACAAAAGCGAACAGGAGGGTGAAATCCCCTCCCGCCTGCTTACATTGTTCAATTAGTTAGAGTGAGCTGTGTACTTATGGTATTATAATCCACAAAAAGTACGCATTCAGTATAACATTATTTTCCAATTTAGTCAATAGATATTCGAAAAAAGACCGCCAGGTATTCCAGCGGCCTTTCTGAATCTATTTGATTGGTTAGCGTGAACGTATCAAAAAATTTACTGTAATAATGAGAGTACACCCTGGTTTGCCTGATTTGCCTGTGCAAGGATAGATTGACCTGCCTGCAGGAGCACCTGGTTATTGGAGAACTTCACCATCTCTTCAGCCATATCTGTATCACGGATCGCTGACTCTGCTGCTGTGGTATTCTCAACAACATTATCCAGATTGGCAATTGTGTGCTCTAAGCGGTTCTGTACCGCACCGAGGATAGAACGCTGTGTGGAAACAATCTTCAATGCTGCGCCGACAACATCAATCGCCTCCCTCGCATTGTCACCTGTCTCGTCTACGATGCCAATGGAATTGCTGCTCAGCCTGTTGACGCCAAGACCCGCTGCTGACATGGTATCAATTGTCGCAGAAATTCTATTCTCGAGATCAGAATCTGCACCTGCATGTACATTGAAGGTCAAAGGAGCCACAATCTTCTCGCTGAGCTTCATGATATATCTGCTGTAGCTAACTGTATTCTTAGTCAAATCACCCTCAATCGCAACCTTCTGAGTCGCATCCTTGTCTGTGAACAGACCGCCTGTATAATCTCCGTTCTCATTAAAATACTTGTAGAGCGCCATACCTGCCACAACATTGCCAGACGCATCATAGAGTTTGTTCTCTGCAACAGCTCCCATGAAATCCTTGTTCGTTAACTGTAAATCGCTAGCGTTATCTGGTTCACCCAGCGTACCTGCAATCCCAGCCGCTTCATTTACATTATAAAGAAGTCTGTAACGATCCTGCATTGTAAATTTGTCAGGCTCTCCGTTGACATGCTCAATGTAGTCTGACAAGTCCTCTTTCGCCTTTACATGGATAATATTTTTCGTCTTTGTATCATAAATATATGCATCCTTCGTCGCGCTGTATACTGTTCCGTTGATTGTGCTTGTTGTGATATCTGCTGACGCATTCTCTAACCTCGTATTCTTAAAGATTGCATAGTCTTCCTTAAGCACTGCATTTGTCACGCTGGAGCTTGCTCCAACCTCAGTGCCCGTGCCAAGATACTTTGTGGCATCAGAACCCTTTGTGATCACATCTGCTGTCATCGGGCTCGTCACGCCAGAAGCCTGGATGCTGGCAGCATTCACGGCATAGATATTGTCCGTGCCATTATAATTGGCCATAACCTGCTGACCTTTCGCATTTAAAACAGAAGATGTTCCTGTCGCGTCAAGCTTATCGCCCTGGATATAATTAAATGTATGCACAAGACTCTCGGGCTGAGTGCTGTCACCCTTGAGCAAATAAAGCTCATTGAACTTGGTTGTCTCTGAGATTCTGTCCATCTCTGTCACGAGCTGGTCGATCTCGTCCTGAATATACTGACGATCGGTAACGGAATTCGTACCGTTTGCTGCCTGTACGCAGAGCTCATTCATTCTCTGAAGCATATCCTGCACTTCTGCCAGTGCGCCTTCTGCTGTCTGTACAGCAGAAATACCGTCCTCAGCATTCCTGGATGCCTGTGTCAGACCACGAATCTGTTTTCTCATCTTCTCTGATATAGCGAGTCCTGCTGCATCATCTGCAGCTCTGTTTACGCGATAGCCGCTTGATAACTTTTCTGTCGAATTCGCTGACGCTTTCGAGTTGATATTCAACATTCTGTTTGAATTCATAGCTTTAAGATTGTGCTGTACTACCATATTTTCTCCTCCTTTAGCAGCCCAGGACATCCCTTTCACCAAGCAACTTTCCCATATCATTATTTATTGTTATATTTCCTGGCCATTCCCCTTGAATCAACCAGGGCTTGATTATTGTTAATTCTTTCTGTAACTCCGTTTACAGTATATATATCGGTATAATTTTCTGAAAATTTAGTTTATTGTGTGAATTTTTCAAAAAATTATGGATTATTTAGACAATAACATTTCTATTTTCTGGTTACCGCAGCAATGCCAGAACCCCCTGATTCATCTGATTGGCCTGTGCCAGCATGGAGTTGACAGACTGCTGCAAGACAGAATTGTTAGAATATTCTACCATCTGCCCTGCCATCTCCGTATCGCGGATCACCGATTCGCCATGTTGCGTGTTCTCATGCGTGTTGCGGTTGATGGCATAGGCATGCTCAAGTCTGTTCTGATATGCCCCGAACCGGCTCCTGATCGCACTCACCAGTTTTAACGCATCCGAAACCATATTGATTCCCTTTGTAGCCTGATCCTCCGTGAGTGTCTCAAATTTATGTAATCCCATACGGTATATGGACAGCTTCTGCTTCTCAATCTCAATATTGTCAATTACGTTAGAGCTGCATTGTATCATGAGACGTTCCTTTTTTTCTGTCTGTCCAACCACGTACTGTCTTGGCATAAGCTGATGCGGGGTATCATACTGTATAACCATCGCTTTATTGTCGTTTTCCTGTGCCTGCCCCCTGCCATACGCATAGCGGTCTGATTTCAGCGCGATTGTGGTTGCCTCCGCGATTTCCTTCAAAATATGATCCTTGACATACTCGGTCAGGTATGTGTCCGTATCCAGGCCACCTGTATTGATTCCGGCAACTGAAACATTGTATCTCGGTTCATTTGGACCATGCTGTGCAGCATCATATGGAACATACTTGCCATTTATTTTTACATATTTACCATCCGGATCTGGCGTCTCTGTCAGTGCCAGATTATCCGGTGAAAACAGATCGGAGACATTGTACTGGTACTTGAGATTCATCGCCAGTTTCGATCCAGCCGTGGAACGATCGGTATCCCTCAATGACATATTGACATCCAACGTGCTCTTAAACCCATAGGCAAACGGATCAAACGTGGCACTGGTCGCAGTCGACACACCACCTGACACATATGTTGGTCTGTAATCAAAAGCATAGAACACCGCATCATTTTGATTGGTCGCATACTGTGTATAATGAAAATCAAATTGTGTCTCTGCAATCAAATTCACCAGCGTATTGCTGAATTCAATACCGTCCTGCACAGCCCCCTGCATAGAATCAATATCAATATATAATGTATGATTTTGTCCATTCTTTTCTTTGAGAACCTGATAAGTATTGTTTCCGATCTGCACACTTTGCCAGTTTGCACTCGTTGTCGATCCTTGTGGGGTAAGCTGCTGTGTCGTAAATTGGATACTGTAATGATTTGAACATGTCTGACAGGTCGAATTAAATCCTAGTCCGATTAAATCCGCCAACTGATAACTTGTTCCAAGTCCAGAAAAATCGATTTTCGCGCAGGCATAATCTGTCGGGGTAGATGACAAAGACTGTCCCTTTGTATATATCAGATTTGGGTCGTTTATGTCTATCTTAACCGTCTCTGCCAGATAGGTCTGTCCGCCGCCTCCTGTAATACTGGCCGACGAGAGAACTCCGGCCAGCGTAACCTCTGTGGGGTTTGACGCTCCTTTGGCATACCTCTCTGCAATAATCTGAAGCAAACCGCTGCTGCTGCTCAGATCTACATTCGCCTTGATTGTATTCTTCAGGCTATTTACTAAATTGTTAAATGTTGTCTGATCCATTCCATAAATCTTTTCAACTGCTTGTCCATCAATCGTGTTCGTATATTTTACCGCGATTGGATTGGTCGCAGAAGCATCTGTGTCAAGCACCATCTTCCCAGTCTGAAATGTATCCTGCTCTATTCCAAAGTCCCTGCCGAGATTATACTCATCCTGAAGGGAGAGCTGTCCAGTATATGTCATCGCCGCACTGATCACGTTTGTATAGGTGCTTTTATCAAATGTCCCCTCTGGCTGATTGGCACTTACAATGTTTCCACAGTAGAGCACCACGCCGTCCAATGCATCAATCACAGAATCTTTGCTGGTCTCATTAATCAACTGAAACTGGAATTGAAACTCTTCTTTCGATGTGCTTCCACCCTGTCCCGTCACTGTATAATCATATAGATATTGATATAACTTATCCTCCCAGATATCTGTACTCTGATCGCCCCAATTCGCAATACCAATATCTGTCCATGATTTCTGTGAACCTGCTGCCATGTTTCCAGTTCCATTTCCGCTGCTGTCTGTTTCCTCAAGCCAGATGCCATCATATGTCCCTTGCGTGCCATCACCCGCATGGAGAATGTACTTTGGTATCTTTGTTCTGTTATTGTCCAGATACTCTTTGATCAGCGCTGTGTCTCTGACGGAGATTGTCGTACTGGAAAAATCAGCAATCACCGCTGTCTGCTCTGTCGGAATTCGGTACGCACTATTCCAGACAATTCCTGATAGCTTGGACACTACATCGTCAAAAGAATCCCCTTCGTCTGGTGTAAACGAGATATCTACCCCATGAAAATTGAAATAGTATGTCTCACCCTCAATCACACCGTCGCGAATTTTTTTGCCCGATGCCGACCGCACATCATCCCAGCTGATCTGTTCACCATTGATATATATTCCTTCCCGGCTGGCTGTTGTAAGGATCTGCCTTGACACCTGAGGCGGCTCACTGCCTTCCGCACAAATCAATGTGAGCAGCGTTCCGTCATCTGTATGAAACGAATATTTCCCCGCCTGAAACTTTCCCGTGGCGGCATCATACATATCCGGGTCAATACTTGCCCACGCATAACGCTTTCCGCCAAATGCAATGCCGCCGTATTTAGCCGTACCTGTGACGGAATCATAAGAATCATTGTATATGCACAAATCGTCAGAAAATCCCTCGAAATGCAGTCTGTATACCTCCCAGGATTCTGCTTCAATCTTATCCTCACACCGAAAGATATGTTCGTCATTGTATTTGGTCGTGATACAGATTCGATCGATTTCTGACTTTAACTGCTGAATCTCGTCATTGATATAGCTTCTGTCTGATGCAGAGTTCGTGCCATTGGCCGCCTGTATGGACAATTCATTCATACGCTGAAGCATGTCATGCATCTCGTTCAATGCCCCATCTGCTACCTGGCAGTATCCGATTCCTTCATCAATGTTGGCAGATCCTCTGTCCAGCCCCCTAATCTGGAAACGAAGCTTCTCCGAGATAGAAAGTCCTGCCGCATTGTCCGCAGCTCTGTTAATCTGATACCCTGATGACAGTTTCTCCGATCCTGCCGCCATCCGTCCAGAAATAATTTTCTGCATACGCTTACTATTTTCTGCAGCCATATTATGTTGTATAACCATAAACGCCTCCTCCCTCCATGACATTCCAGTGATAGTTTATGCCCCACTACTTTTCAGAACCAACTGTATTCCAACCGGACAAGTGGGATTTCCGGGTCACTACCATTTCTAACAAAACTGGTATATTTTGGTTATCGGCTATTTTTTATGTAAATTTAACCTATTTTTGCAAAAAAATACACAATTTATACAATTTTCAAACACGCTCTAGGCATTGGTGTGTGCGTTAAAAAAGCCGGTCTTCCGACCGGCCTTCCCTTCAAATATTATTTAATCCAACAACTTTGTTACTGCGTCTGTTGTCTGGTTCGCCTGTGCAAGCACTGAATCATCGGACTGTGCTAAGATACGACGATTTGCCTCACGAATCATCTCTTCTGCCTTCGCAATGTCTGCCACTGCACTGGATGCTGCATTCATATTCTCAATCGCTGACTCCGACTCTCCCGCCTTAGATTTAATCTGAAGAGATGCCGCATCCTCTGATGTCTCTGTCAACTTCTTTCCTGTCGCAAGTCTGCTCTCTTTTGCTGCTGCATTTGCTTTTGCTGTGTACGCATCGTTTACTGCCTTGCTTCCATACATAAGACTGCTCTTGATATCCATACCTTTACCTCCTTGTGAAAAAACAATTATTCCTTTATATATTAATTCTGATGACACGATATTATGTCACCCCTCTTAACAATTCTTATTGTACACGAATTGTCAGACTATGTCAACTAATTATTTCAAATTTTATGTAAATTAATTTAAATTCATATAATTGTTTCTTTATGTCCTGCTTTTGACAGAAAATTCACTCCTCATAATCCTATTTGCGACATTTTCCTTGCAATTCAGACAATTTAACAAAAAGAGCATATGCATCTGCATATACTCTTTTTGTAAATCAATTATCTAGTATTAAGCGATCAATGAAAGCACTCCCTGATTGCTCTGGTTCGTCTGTACCAGCATAGACTGTCCTGCCTGCTGTAAAATACTTACATTAGCGTAAGCTACCATTTCTTTTGCCATATCTGTGTCGCGAATCTGACTCTCTGAAGCCGTGGTATTCTCCACAACATTGCCCAGATTGTTCACGGTATGCTCGAGACGGTTCTGGTATGCGCCAAGTTCGGACCGCTGTGCAGATACCTGCGCAAGTGCGAGTGCAACGCGCTCGATCGAAATTGTTGCCAGGTCTACCGTGCGGACATCTACCTTATCCACGCCAAGACTCTCTGCGTCCATAGCATCGATGTAGACGATCAGCTTGTTAGTCATATCAGCCTCGGAGCCTACATGAAGTGCAGATCCAAAACCTGTGGCGCGCTTGTTTGCCGCGATCACAAGCGGTTCGTCACCATATCCCCTGCCGTTCGTCGCTGTACCGCCTTCATAAATTGGCATCTGGTCTGCCGGATACTTGTTATATATCCACTGATCGGTACCGCTTACCTGAAACAGCTTCAAGGCATCGCCAGTAACATCCGCATCTGACAAAATATCTGAACCGCCGTTAGAAGCCTTATTATAGCTTCCTGTAGCCACTCCGCCTGTTCCCGGCCCTACTTCTGTGACAAGCTCCTTTACAAAGGAAGCTCCGATTGTACCGAAATCATTCTGGAACTGCTTCAATGACTTGTTTGTATATTTCCGAATAACATCATCCAGACTCGCCCCATTCCTGATCTCTTTCATGACTGTGTCAAGACCTCTGCTCATATCTGCCTGTGCCACAGAATTTCCGCCTGCTGCGAGATATCCAAGATACATGCTCGCAAGATAACCTGTGCCGTAATCTGATGCTCCGCCGTTACCTGATTGTGTAAGCGGTGCCCGATTGATCGCATTTGTGATATCGGCCTCGGAAGATCCTTGTCCGATACCAAGTCCTGCAACCCAGTCATTGCCATCATAACATCCACCTGCTGCGGTCTGCGCCATTCCCTCGATAAACCATGATGGAAATGTGTCTTTGCCAAACTGTCCATCGACATTCCCTGTCATACCGTTTGTAAGTGCCTCATACATCAGCGTATGCATCATCTCATGAACAATTGTCACTTCCAGTTTGTCTCTGTCAGTACCCGACATCGTGTTGTTCAGATGAGCCATATTCACTCTGAGATTGAATCCCAGTGTATCACTGCCGCCGTAGCTCAAACCTGCTGATGCCAGCACGCTTGAAGCAGAATCACTGTACATTTCAAGTCCGATTCCGATCTCAGAATTATTCAGATAAGAAAAAGTGTCTGGATACGCCCGAAGCAGTGACTGCACCGCCTGCGGAACGATCGAATTCTGAAGAACCGGGATCAAAGCATTTGCCTGATTCACCAGACCTGGGTCCAGATTCTGTGTAGGAGAGTTTCCATCCCCGCTCTGAGTCGTCTGAAAATCATAAGCAATCGTATAAACAAGTTTGGTTCCATCTGTATTCGCCAATTCGTCAGCAGATACTTCTTTTCCGGCATTCTCGCCATTCAAAGCTGTCAGAGTAAGCTTTTGCTTATCCGCCTCATACTTTGCCTTAACTGCTTCAAGCTTTCTGTTGTTGATTGCTGTCGTAAATGCATTTCTGCCTGGCTTTGCAATACTGCCGTCAAGTAGATTCGTCTCATTGAACTTCGTTGTCTCCGCCACCCTGTCAATCTCAGCGATGAGTTGTGATACCTCATCCTGGATATTCTGTCTGTCCGATACGGAGTTTGTGCCATTTGCTGCCTGCACACAGAGTTCATTCATGCGCTGAAGCATGTCGTGTACTTCGCTGAGCGCACCATCTGCAGTCTGTACCATGGATATTCCATCCTCAGCATTTTCTGTCGCTTTTGTAAGGCCTCTGATCTGCTTTCTCATCTTCTCTGATATTGATAATCCAGCTGCATCGTCCGCCGCCCTGTTAATCTTATATCCACTAGACAGTTTTTCTGCTTTCTTTGATAACGAACCGCTTACTATAGATAATTGTCTCTGGCTGTTCATAGCCATAAGATTGTGTGCTACTACCATAATTTTCCCCCTGATTTCCATATCGTTAGGTGTCGTGTTATCTTCTTCCCTGATTCGACTCGTATCTTCTCCTGCCAGGCCTCACCTCCTTAAAATATCATTTCTACCGCAAGGAACTATCCGCCAAAACGCGCGGCAGTGACTTGTCCAAACCCCGTCTGCGATGTCGTCCCTAACTGTTCAGAACACGTTCTCTCTCCTTCTCACAATTGCGCAGCTTTTCTGTAAAAATATCGACCATCTGCTGATTTCCCATCGCTTCATAAAGCTGTATGATATTCGCATAACATGACAGCAGATTTTCGCCCAGTGTGTCTACATCCTTCATCATCGTCACCTTGACATAGATCATCAATGCCTTGATCACCTGGTCATTTTCTTTCAGCAGATTTGCATACAAATAATTAAACTTTGCTGTGTCGAAGGTACTGTTGTACTTTTCCATAAGTGCCAGCGCCTCTGGAAACCTGTCCTTTGCCCGGTAAGCCTTTGCCAATGACATAATCATCTCCGGAACATAAAGATTCTCTGTGCTGTCTAGCAGGCTCATTCCTTTCTCGTACGCCTCAATCGCGGCGTCAATATCTCCGAGCACAAACTGCGACTGGCCAATCTGGAAATAATTATATCCATCTTCCGGATTCAATTCTATGGCTCTGCGCAGCAGCTCCAGATTTCTCTGCTGTTTCTTCTCCATGTCCTCGCCTGTGAGCGCATAACCATGATGAATGACCTCCATCGGAATCAGAAAAGCATCCATCGCATCCTCACTTTTTGCAGGGTCCTTAAATCGTATCTGCTCATGAATCGGAAAGGTAAAGTGATAATAATTTTTATTGTACATCCGCGGCACATCATCCGAGACATAGCCTGTCTCCCCATTTGCCCTGGAAATCAGATTCTTGAGTCTGATCACGCCCGTGTAGCGCGGATATTTCTGCATTAGAATCCTCAGCACATTGACGTCAATACTGTTCACATACTCATCACAGTCAATCGCCAGTATCCAGTTGTTCGATGCAAAAGAAGCACAATAATTCCTTGCGGCGGCAAAATCATCAACCCACGCAAAATCAACGACCTTGTCTGCATACTTTTCAGCGATTTCTCTAGTGCGGTCCGTAGAGCCTGTATCTGTCACAATGATTTCCATATCATATTTTTTGAGATGTCTCAGACATTCCTCGATATGTTTCTCCTCATCTTTGGCAATCATACATACTGTTACTGGTACTTTTGACATGTCTCTTCTCCCCCTGTACTGCCTATTCTCTATTTACCACACTTTCCTTCTGCGCATTATATGTCAGAAATCTCTGGTGAAAATTTTCTGCCATCTCCTTCTCGCCAAACGCCTCATAGATCTGTATAATCCGTCCATAGCAGGAAGCCAGATCTCCGCCAAGCGTCTCCGCGTCCTTCATCATCGTCACCTTGATATAATTGCCAAGAGCCTTCAGGATCTGGTCCGCCGCCCAATACACGTTTGCGTGTGCAAATACAAATTTCGCTGTATTGAACTGCGGTGCATACTGCTCCATCAGCGCCAGCGCATCTGGTATCCGGTCCAGGTTGACATAGATGCCGGCGAGAGCGATAATCAACTCTGGAACATAATACCTACTGGTATCTTCTATATTTTCCAAACCTTTTTCATAGGACTCCACAGCCTTGTCCGCTCCTTCCAGTGTCGTTAAAGACTGGCCGATCTGGAAATAAACATAAGCTTTGTCCGGTGTCGTCTCCAATTCCTGGTACAGCAGTTCGAGGTTCCTTTCTTGTTTTCTTTTCATGGTATCCTCATCAAGTGCATACCCATAATGCACGACATCCATGGGAAGCAGAAACGAATCCATCGGCTCATCCCTCTTGGAACGGTCCCTGGGACAAATCTGTTCATGAATGGCATAGTCAAATGTATAATAATTTTTGTTGTAAAAACGAGTGATATCTGAATTGATATACCCAGTCTGTCCCTTATTATCCTGTGTGATATTCTTTAATCGCAAAACACCTGTACGTCTTGGATACTTTTGCATCAGTATCCGAAGTATCCTGATATCAATCGAATCGACATACTCGTCGCAGTCCAACGCCAGAATCCAATTATTTGACGCAAACGAGGCGCAATAATTCCTCGCTGCGCTGAAATCCTTTATCCACTCAAAATCAACGACCTTATCTGCGTATTTCTCAGCAATCTCTCTTGTCTTGTCCGTCGATCCTGTGTCGGCGACAATAATCTCCATACCATACGGCTGCAGATGCTTTAAACAATCCCCTATAAATTTTTCCTCATTTTTGGCAATAATACATACCGATACTGGCACTTTCGACATTTCCTTACTCCCTCTTAAAAACGCAGACGCGCAGGCATATGAAATAATATGCCTGCGCGTCATCCGTGACGTTATAACATCCTATTTTTTGCGATCCATAAGCTGCGGATCGATTCTGTTCAATTTATTGACGGCGTTATAATACTGTATCGCCGCATTTGCAGATACCTTGCGCTCTCTGTTTTCCTTGCGTTTAGAGCTCAATGCCGCTTCCATGGAAGCCTTATTGCGCTTTTCCTGTGCCTCGATCGAAACGCCTTTATCCACTGCCTCTCTCACAAGCTCCTGCATCCGTACTACCTGTGACTTGTACTGGTCTGGATTCTTCTGAACTTCATCTCTGACCAGCTCGTACGTCGTAGTGAAGCCATCATCAAGACGATCAAGCGCATCAATCAATTCGCCTTTCTCATCCATAATGGCATCATATGCCTCCACATCAAAGGGTCTGGCGCTCGATATTTCAAACTGGCGTTTGTTGATCTCATAGACCTGATCAAGTACCTCAATCTTTTTTTCCAGACTTTCTGTCATAATCTGCAGATAATTTTCCGTCATGTCTGATTCCCTTCTATTATCAAAACCATATCAAACCGGCCTCATCAGGTTCCAGTTCTTCTGTAGGATGATGCATTGCCCTGTCCACCTGCAACTCTTGCCTGGGCTGCCGGATTTGACTTATCTCCAGCAACCTTTTTCATAACTTCTTTCCAATTATCTCTCATGGAACGTAAATGTTTTAACACTTCCTCCATAATCTCAGGGTCTTTTGCTATATTTGCTTCGTGGCATCGTCTCAATAGATATACATACACGTTTTCAAAATCCTGCGATACTTCGTATTTCCTGTCGAGCGTGTCCCTGAAATTCTGAATAATCTTTTCCACCTTGACAATATTCTCATGTGCCTTTCCGGGATCCTTATTCTCCATCGCTATGACTGCAACATTCCCGAACTTGATCGCTCCATCATAGAGCATCAGTGTGAGTTCTGCCGGCGATGCAGTCATAATCTTAGCATTTTGATATTGTGCGTATCCATTTTGTTTGAGCATGCGATTCCTTCTTTCTTTTTGAAAGTACTCTAAGAGAAGCCCTTAGAGTACTCTGTATATTTATCATTTTCATTTATCATATATTATAGTATACAATAAAACAATACTGTTTACTATAATTACTGTCCCAGCATACTTGCAAGAGAATTCTGACTTGACTGCAGTTTGGACAGTGCTACTTCCATGGCCGAGAACTTCTTATACCACTTATCCTCATAGGCATTCAGTTTCTCCTCTGCCTCCTTGATCTTCTTGGTATAGTCATCGTACTCTGATTTCAGACGCTTATCATCATATATCTTGTAAATACTCCTATAGTCTGTGCTTGCCATAGTCTTCTGGAGAGAATTGTACATCTCCTTACTCATGGCCGCGAAGAGTTCAATCACTTGGTCTGGATCTTTTGCGATTGCCGCCTTGAGAGCGTTGTCCTCATCAGAAAACTTTTCATCATCACTATCACCAAAGATATGAAGTGCGTTCCGCTCTCCCTTCTCTGTATCAAAATAGCTTCCTGTACCTACTCCAAAATTAACAAGATACAGCGTCTGTCCGCCAATGTCATACCCCTTGTTAACCGCACCCCTCATGCACTCTATCACAGTATTCAGGTCCTTGTCTCTTCTGAGCAGGGAATCTTTGATCGTATCTTCCCACTTCTCAATCTCATCATCTGACATCGCTGCCTTTTCATCATCGCTGAGCATGTTGAACTTTCTTGCCGAATCTGCACTATAGAGCTTTGTCATCTCGTTCATGATATCATTGTACTCTGCGATAAAATCCTTAATCATGTCATAGATGCCATCGTAGTCTGTATCAGTCGTGATCGTGACCGGCTCATCCGTCACTGCACTTGCCGTAATACTGAGTCCGTTTACAGTAATCGTATTCGTATCTGATGTAAACTTCGCGCCATTTAATATAATCTCAGAATCCTGCGCATCGATGCGGGTACTCTCTGAACCATTGTCATACTTATATCCGGCAGCAAGACCAAGATCAATCAACACAGAGTCATCGGTATCGTTATATTCGTCCAGACCCTCGAGCTGGAATTCTTTTGCCGTACCTGTCCCTGTAGAACTGATGAAAAACCGCTGGTTCTGCTCGTCAAAAGATGCCTTGACTCCTCCCTCTGACAACTTGGAAGTCAGCTGTCCGATCTCCATATCAGCCGTAATTTCCACTGTGGTAACCTTAGCGTCAGCGCCTGTGCCAACCGTCAATCTGATCTTTTTGCCTACCAAATCTGGTGAAATATCGCTTACTTTCGCTTTGTAATCTTTGTCCTTCTCGGAGTAATTTTTGAAATCACCTGGCTCGTAGACATTGCCCTTCATGGTGATCGCATCACCTGTAAATGTTCCGGTCTGTCCAGAACCACTTGTGTCGGACAATCCAAGACCCTGCAGAATTGTCTTGTTGCTGCCTGACGGCGCGCTGCTTGACATCTTAAATCCTGCATCGGCATCTGTACCACTCACAGTGATCTTACCTCTGTCGTACTCCATTTGAATGTTAGATCCTGCTGCAGCTGCCGCATTATTAAAGTTCTGAATAAAATCTTTAATACTATCATCTTTGGAAGCGGTAACAGTAAATGTGTTTCCATTCGCAGTCACTGTCAATGTACCAGTCGTATCACCTACACCCAACTCTCCGAGCGTTTTCTCCGAACCGAAATTCTTGGCATATGCATCCGGATCCGCCGGAGTGACCCCATCCAGCGATTCATTCAACTTGTCTTCGCTGTAAATCGGCACATCCCCCTGGCGCTTCATGGACACAACTGCACCAGTCAGATATCCTGCCTTGGCAAGCTGTTTTATTTCCAGACTCTGTGTTCCGTTCACTGCGCCTTCACTCGCTGTGATCGTCGCTTTTGTAGGATCAGAAATACTTGTCTTCTTCTTAGCATAGCTGCCAGTCAATCGCATGTTGGACAAAGTACCTGTATAGAGCTTGTAAAGTCTCGTGTTCAAATCCTGCCACAAAGTCTGCTTCCACTCAAGCTTTTTCTGGTCATTTTTTAAGTTCGTCACTTTCTGTGACTTTGCCATAACCAACTGCTGTATTATTGTTTCCGTATCCATACCTGAATACATACCTGTCATTCTCAATAAATCTGACATTGTAATCCCTCCGCTTTACATCCGATCAGTTTTTGCTGTTATCATAGCCTTTGATCAACCAACACTCCCGCAAGCTCCATTCGTTTTGCCAATAAATCAAGGGTCTTCTCAGGCGGTATCTCCTTAATTACTTCCTGCGTCTCCCTGTCTACTAATTTAATGATAATGCGGTTGGTCTTATCGTGAAAACCAAACTTCGCATCCGAATGAGGCATTGCCGCGATTGCCTGCTCCATAACCTTCTTCAACCTGTCCAGATTAACATTTTTCTGGTCATCTACAAGCTGATCATCTGCCATAATCGACAGTGTTACTGATTCATCTGATCCTTTTGCGATCTCTACCTGTTTCTTGCTGCTCTCTCCATCCGTGGATTCCGTTTTATTAGGTTCTGCAGTCCCGGGTGCTGCTGTCTGACTGGACACCCTTGTCATCTGCTGAACTGCCTTCTGGGTATTCCCCCCTGTTATAGGCTCCATATACATGCTAATCACCTCCATGTCGCGCATGTTGCATAATCATAATTACCTCATTTAATATATCGTCAAATCATATTGAAAAATTAATGGTATAATTTTATTTTATATGAAAATGACGCAAAAAACAACTCACAATTTCATTTTTTAAAAAAGGGACTTCCGAAAAATCGGAAGCCCCTTCATCATGGTAGATCGAAACGTTACTCTCCTGCGGAATCGATGATTACTGTAACAAACTAAGCACACCCTGATTTGCCTGATTAGACTGAGCCAGCATTGACTGACCTGCCTGTGCAAGGATGTTGTTGTTAGAAAACTTAACCATCTCTGTAGCCATATCTGTATCACGAATCTGGCTCTCTGCAGCTGTTGTATTCTCTACTACGTTGTCCAAGTTATTAATGGTATGCTCTAATCTGTTCTGAACTGCACCGAGAAGAGATCTCTGTGCGGAAACATGTGCGATCGCATCTGCAATTGAGTCAATTGCATACGTCGCTGCTGCTCCTGAATCGTCCTTCACATTTAGACCACTGATGCCTAATCCCTTGGTATCTAATGCATCGAGTGAAACGATAATCTTATTGCTCATATCAGCGTCTGCACCGACATGCAGGCTGAACTGAAGTGTCTCTCGCAGCTCTCTCTGACCTTTGCTGATCAGGAAGTTAATCTTGTTGTCCTTGGGTACAGCGGAATACGTAACGGATGCCTGTGTGCTGGAATCCACACCGATGTTATTGGCAAGTTTCAACTCCTGATGTATCTTAGCATATGCAACTGCAGTTGTGATAACTGAAGCATCTGCATCATCCACACCTTTTATAGAGTCCTTGTCTGTCATAACATGGTATGTCTTACCATTGTAGAGTGCTGTGCTTCCCTCTGCGATCCTTGCCTTGATAGACGCGATCGTGAGAACGTTCTTATCGACATTCACATCACTCCCATCCTCTCTTGCCACTGTATATTGAATACCGTCAATCGTTACCAGTTCTCCCGCCGAAGCTGATGCGATCGAGCCCTGGATTGCGGTTTTGTCCTCTGTACCAATCGTATACTGTCTGCCTGCAATAGTGATTGTATCACCAATCTTTAGCTCAGCCATACTGAATGTTGCTTTCGTAGCTCCCTCATAAAGTGCACCTTCTATTCCGGCATCTTTCGCGCTCAAATACTCCTTTACCTTGTCTGCATCGCCTTTCAGCAGATAGATCTCGTTGAACTTCGTTGTCTCTGCCACACGATCAATCTCTGTGAGCAGCTGTGTAACTTCGTCCTGAATCGTCTGACGATCAGAAAGAGAATTTGTGCCGTTTGCCGCCTTCACTGCCAGCTCATTCATGCGCTGTAACATGTCATGAACTTCTGTCAATGCACCTTCTGCTGTCTGTACTGCACTGATACCATCCTCAGCGTTCGTCGAAGCCTGTGTCAGACCTCTGATCTGCTTTCTCATTTTTTCTGATATGGAAAGCCCTGCTGCATTGTCTGCTGCGCGGTTAATTTTATATCCTGAAGAAAGCTTCTCTGAAGATTTCGATAAGCCACTGTTTGTGATTCCTAACATTCTGTTTGCGTTCATTGCTCTAAGATTGTGCTGTACTACCATAATATTACCTCCTTGTAATTGCCGCACGCGACTCCACACATGCGACTGACATAGGCGACTCCCTTCGCCCACCAGTGTTACATCTTTTTCCCTATTTAGTTTTTATATTCCCCGGAAATTGCTTTAAATTCCATTTTCGGCATCAACCTAAAGTTTTACCGGTTTTCATGTAGAATGAGTTATCACTCTTTTACTAATTAACAATATATATCGTAAAATATTTTTTATAGTTTATAGTTGTCTGAAAACTTTTTAAATTTTTTCTATATTTTATTTTGTTGGTACAATTCATTAAATTTGTTTTCAGACATAAAAAAGACGCGCGCGAATGCACCCGTCTTTTATGTCTGACATGTCAATGTTTCTTTCTTTCTATGAT
>CAMWXA010000033.1 GCA_947178035.1 uncultured Lachnospiraceae bacterium
TTCACTATATAAGGCTTTAAAAGCCTTGAAAAATAAGGAAAGTTCAAGAAATTCACCTCCAAATCCCGATTTGCCGAATTGTTCAACGTCATTATCTTACCACAAATGCATACACAATTCCATTAAATTTTTCTACAGTTCCTTAATCTACCTTTGTATTATTCCGCACACGTTTCTTCTTTGTTCTGTTACCCAAACTGATAGATTAGATTGATTTCATCAGTGTTTTTTCCTGTTGGCATGTTCGATAATAAAAAGTCTATCCTTTTGAAATTGCATTTCTGCAATTATTCTGTATAATGGAAGTGTATGTTAAAATGAAAGGCTGGTTTGAAAGGAGAAATTATCATGGCAATGTCTACATGGAGAGCAGACACACTTGAAAGCTACGAGAGAGAAAAGTTTCCAGAAGATATAAGCATCGAAAATGCGCTATTATGTGAAAAGTATAGTGATGAATTGCTTCCTGCTTCATGGGATGACGCGATTTTTTGGTTGAAAAAATCGCTGGATATTCGAGAAACACTGTATGGAAAAGACAGTCTGCAAAACATTTCTCTATATGAACGGATGGCGTATATTTATGCTGATAAACCCTCATACAATAATGCTCTGAAATGGTACCGAAAAGCACTTCGGATTCGGGAAAAAGCAGTGGGGAAATCAGACTTATCTTTAGTAGAAGATTATGTTTGTATAGCACAAATATACCGAGACAGAAAGGATTATGAGGAATATGCAAAAAATATTTTTCATGCAAAACATATAGAAGAAGATAATCGTCCCACAGAGAATCCAGTTTCTTTTTATGTATATCAGGAACTGGCTGATTATTATTCCAAACGACGCTGGGCAGGCTATAAAGAGGGAGAAGCGCTGCCCCAGCAGACGGAAGAAGATATTAGTCTGCAAAAAGAAGCGCTTCAAAATATGGTGGCCTCTGCACAAAAAGAGTATGGCGCTGAAAGCTGTGAAGCGGTTGCGTGTCTGGAAAAATATATTCACGATATAAAACTTCCGGTGCAGGAAAGATTGGAAATTGCAGGAAAAATCCTCAAAATATACTATGCGAATATAGATACATTTGAAAGATACAAAAAAAGTTACTGTCCATTAAATGATTTTATCAACCATACTACTTCCCGAATCGCTGCTGATATTTGGTTTTCATGGTCAACGGACTTCTGGTTTCCATGGACTATTGGTAAAAAACGAAATTTGGATAGGAGCAGTATCGGTTGGGGGATAAAATGGATAAAGGATAATATTTCTGAAGAAATAGCCGAAAAACTAATTATGCGTTTTAATCCAGCAGATCAAAAAATGATTCGTGAAATTATTAGTCAGGAGCAAATGAAAGAACCTGTTAATTAATATAGAGTGATGAAACCAGTCCTGAACAGTGAAAATTGAAACGGGATGGAGTATTAGAGCATGTTTGAAAAAAGCTTTTTGACCAAAGCGGGCAATACAATGCACACGGGACGTTACGCAGATGACAAGAATGATTTTTCAAACGCACGCTATAATCAATATTGAAAGAAATAACATTTCACGCGGTTTGTGATGGAATATTATGATATTGTTTCGAAATAAGGGGAGAAAAACATATGCGGGAAGATATTTTGGAAGGATTGCAGAAGGAAGTATATGATCGGTGCCTCAAGCCCACGAATCAGTTTGGGATGGGCTGCTACGACCATATTGTGGCGGTGGTCAAAAATGCTGCAATTCTGGCAGAACAATATGGAGCGGACAAAGAGGTTGTGATGATTGCGGCATGGCTGCATGATATTGCTTCTGTGACGGACTACAGTCTGTATGAACAGCATCATATACATGGGGCAGAAATGGCATACCATATTTTAAGGGAATATGATTATGATGAGCAAAAGATTTCGTTGGTGCAGGAATGCATCAGAAATCATAGGGGAAGTGTAGCTCTCGAGAGAAGAAGTATCGAGGAGCTCTGTGTGGCGGATGCGGATGCAGTTTCACATTTCGACAATGTACCAGGCCTGCTATATTTGGCGTATGTTGAGCGGGGAATGGGAATCGAAGAGGGCAGACAGTTTGTAAAAAATAAATTGACAAGAAGCTTCCAAAAGTTATCTGCGGAAAGCAAAAAATTGTATCAGGACAAATATAAAAAAGTCATGGAAGTTTTGGGATAAAATAGTTATTTTTTGTATTGACAAAGGAGTGAAAGAATATTATATTGATTTTTGAAATGGGTTTCAAGAAAGCGAAATGCAGTATGCTAATCTGATTTTTAATGCGATTAGTCACTGTACTGTGATGCAGTAATAAAGGAGGAGAAGACGATGAAACATCGAATGAAAAAGGCGCCGATGGGGTGGAACAGTTACGACTATTATGACACAGCTGTCAACGAGGAGCAGGTAAAGGCCAACGCCGACTTTATGGCGGCGCACATGAAAGAAGCCGGCTGGGAGTATATCGTGGTGGATATCGAATGGTATGCGAAAGACGCTGGTACTATGAGGGATAAGTATCAGTATATTCCGTTTGGAGACGAGGAGATTGACGCATATGGAAGACTGCTTCCGGCTGTGAACAGATTTCCTTCCGCGGCAGATGGAAAAGGCTTTGGTCCGCTGGCAGCGTATGTACATAATCTCGGATTAAAATTCGGCATTCATATCATGCGCGGAATCCCAAGGATTGCAGCGCATCAGCATATGCCGGTTTTCGGGAGCAGTGTCACGGCAAATGACATTGCAGATCCGTCCTCAATCTGCGGGTGGAATCCCGATATGTATGGAGTCCGCAGGAACGTGGAAGGCGCGCAGGCGTACTACGATTCGATTATCAGCTTATATGCGGAGTGGGGCGTTGACTTCATCAAATGCGACGATATCTGCAACACGAATGTATATCCGCACAATCCTTATTCTGCAGCGCATGAGGTGGAAATGCTGCAGCGCGCGATTCAGAAATCCGGCAGGGATATCGTGCTGTCACTCTCTCCGGGACCGGCGCTGATCGAGAAGGCATGGCATTATGAAAAGTATGCCAACATGTGGCGCATTACGGATGATTTCTGGGACAACTGGGATTTGCTGCGGAATATGTTTGACCGGTGTGAGCTGTGGCAGAATCATGTGGCGGAGGGTGCCTATCCTGACTGTGACATGCTTCCTCTTGGAAAGCTTGGGAAAGGCTTTGGTAAACCGGAGTGGGATACAAACTTTACGAAAGACGAGCAGATCACGATGATGACGCTGTGGTGTATCTTCGGCTCCCCTCTCATGATTGGCGCGGAGCTGACAAAGCTGGACGAGTGGACACTCGATCTGCTGACCAGAAAAGACATCCTGAAATTAGTTTCCAATGATTATGCAGGGCGTCAGTTTGACAAAAACGAGGATTGCGCAGTGTGGAGCTGCCTGAATCAGACGACAGGGGAAAAGTATATCGCGTTCTTTAATTTCAAGGAGACTGCGCAGGAAATTCAGTGCGACCTGAAAGAAGTGGAGCAGTTTGCGGATACGGAAGGGAATGTCAGCTGCGCAAAGGAGCTCTGGAGCCGGAAGGAAATTGCTGTGCAGGGTAATGTGCTCACCGATACTGTACCTTCACACGGAGCGAGGTTATTTGAATTGCATTAAGGAACTGTCAATAAGATAATTTAAAACAGTTGCTGTAAAATACAGTCAAAAGATGAGGAGTATGAAAAATGATCACGAGAAACATTATATTGAGAAGTCAAAAGGAAGTTATGGAGTTTGTGGATATTGTTGTGCAGTATCCGTATTCTGTGGAGGTTGCTCTGGGCAGAGAGACGATGGATGCAAAGTCAGTCCTTGGAATGCTGGCTCTGGGTTTCAACCGCGTGATGAACATGAATATCCAGTCTGAAAACGCGGAGGATTTGCTGGAAGCTGTCAGCAAATTTCTCTGCACGCAGTTCGGGCAGGCAGTTTAGGAACTGTAGAAAATGACTCATGATACCTGCTGACAGGGGATTTTTTACATGCTCCAGTCAGCAGGTATATTGTTTTTTAACTGTTTTCTGATTCAGAAGAGGTTGTTCATAATTTCAGAACAGCGATCACTTCCTCGCCGTCCATCTCTCCAGTCTCCTGAAATCCAAAAGAATGATAAAGCTTTTGGGCGGAAGTGTTCTCTGGCTCATAGGACAGCCAGCAGCAGTCTGCTTTTCCGCAAGGCATTGTGCGGATAAAGTCCAGGGCGAGCTTTACGGCAGTTTTCCCATAACCCTTATGCTGATAACGCTGGTCGATCATCAGACGCCAGAGATTGTAATTGTTTCTGGCAATCTGTGGGGGATTCTCCCAGCACTCATCCGCATCGTATCCGACCATCAAGAAGCCGACTGCGATGTCATCATCATAGATACCAAAGGGAAATGCATAGCCTCCGCCGGTAATTGCAGTGTATGCTTCGATGATGCTGATATCATTGCTGGCAACGAAGCTTTTTTGATCATCCCTTACATGTAATTTCAGTAGTTCCCAGACATTCTTTCCTGTCACTTTCTCTAATTTTAGCATTTGTGTTCCTCCTTGTTCTGGCGCAAGTCTGAAAAAATCATTCCCACAAGCCGTGATGCACATTTAACAGAACCCCTGTTCAAACACTAAGTTTCAGATGGCCCGCAGCATCATTATGCTCCATATCGGTGTGGTCCGCAGAGACAGCACCCAGCTATCCCGCATTGGAAGCCACAGCGTCTTCCATATTTTATTCAGCCATGAAACCTCATCCGTTGGCACATTTTTATTATACTTAGAAGAAAAGAATCTGTACAGACGCGGACACGAATAATTGCTATAATTCTTTCTGAACATTGTGCCGTTGGCGAAATTGAGCTATAATGGCTGCAGTCAATAAACGAAGGAGGTTGTTTGAAATGAACGGGCAGGAGATTGTAATTCGGCGGTTAAGCCCCAGGTTATGTGAAGACTGGGTGCAGTATTTTGATAAAATCGCATTCCAGGATCATCAGGATTGGGCATTCTGCTATTGTCTGGAAGGACATTTGGACCGTAAGACACAGGAAGAGTGGACAGATCCAAAAGAGCGCAGAAATAAAGCGATTGAATTGATTTCTTTTATTGCCATGTG
This sequence comes from uncultured Lachnospiraceae bacterium, assembly GCA_947178035.1. Lineage (GTDB taxonomy): Bacteria > Bacillota > Clostridia > Lachnospirales > Lachnospiraceae > COE1. The sequence continues at coordinate 5,113 of CAMWXA010000033.1, forward strand.
ATTTGACCTAAATGCTTTCCGAACGCTTCTAAATGAGACTCATCAATGGCTCCCGCATGAATATCGGCATAAAATCCATTACTTCGTATCCATGCAATAAGTTTTTCATCTGAATACATTACGGCAATTCCATACACATTGAATTCTGACAAAAGATGATATTTCTCATTACAAAAATTTTTTAATTCCCGCTCAATATCAAGTGTCGTCACGAACTTTCCCTTACATCTACCTTTTTTAAAAACCGGTTTATTCTCCAGTGCAATTGTAAGCATTCTGCCCACACAAAACTGGTAGCAGCAAAAGCCACTTTTTTCTATATGCCATTCCCTTTTGTAATATTGCGCAAGGCATCCGCTTTCTATATCGTAACCAGCAATTGGTGCTCGTTTTTTCTTAAAGAAAACAATGATTCCCTGTTCTACATAAATTTCGTCAAGCGGTAAGAAATGCTCAATATTTGAAAAATATTCCTCATGATTGCGAATTGCTGTGTAAACAAGTTTTAATTCTGTCGGAAAAGAAACCTCCAGTTTTTCTTCCACTGCGGAAAAATCAACATCTTCTTTCACACTGAGGTTCATAAATGATTGCATCTTTAATATCATTGCTTGTAAATCTGTATATTCAGGTTCCAGTAAATGGTGGTTTTCCCAAAAACGAACTGCTTGGTCTTCGCTGCTAATCTGGTGGGCTGTCAAAATGCACTCTGGTCTGCTGAGTGAAACGTTCTGGTAGCCGGAAACCTGTTCCGCACGATAATTTCCATAGTATATGTTATTCCGATAAATATAAAATCCCTGTCGCATTTTGCCCTCCAAAAGATTATAGTGTCGCTAGGCAGCGACACATTATGAGAATGGTCGATCCTTCTGCAATTTCCTATAAAGTGACAAATGGCTATGCATTTCCGCATAGCCATTTGTATAGTAACTCCATTAGAGTTGCTAACGCTTTTAGCAGTCCACTTTGCGGTAGGACTCACCACTAAAATTATAATATCATATTTTTAAAAATAGTCAACATTTTCTGAATGGTATTCTGTAATCAAATCGTTACTGTTTACTCCGTTCCAGTAACAGGCAAAAATCCATAGTTTTTGATATAATTATAAAAACAAGAGAAAACCGATAAGGCATCTCGCAAATTAGGAGGTTTTAGAGATGAATAAAATATTACTGCGTATTGCCGACTTGCGTAAAAAAGCAAAAGTAACACAGCAGGAACTGGCAGACAGCATAGGTGTATCGTTTCAGACGATCAGCAAGTGGGAAAACGGCGTCAATAAACAGATCAGTTATTGGGCTTAAAACCACTTGATGGTGACACATTACGGTTGCCACAAAATACGCAGTATCCCAAATAGAATAACTTACCACAAAACTGAAACACAGTTTTTCTTTCTGGTTCTGCAAACACGCTCTAAGGAACTGTTCATAAATAACTCATCAATTTGACTTGTCTAAATGTCCATCTGCGGCATCAGATAATCTTGACGTAGCCCGCTACGCCTGCGATTATCTTCTTTGCAGCTGAACATTTATACGGCGTCAAATTAACAAGTTATTTATGAACAGTTCCTAAGACTTTAATGCTCATACCATACGAAATCATCAACATCCCAGTAAAGACCCACGTCCCCGCTAATGGAATAAGCGCCACAAATACTGCCGTCCACAGCATTGACAAAACAATTATAATTGAAAAAATCCTTTGGGTCCACCACATCCTCCTTATTACCAAAGTATACAGAATACGCGATATCTCCCTTATCCTTGTACTCATCCCAGTCCGTAATATCCCATAAACGCAATTTCCAGCCGTTAGATGTAAGCTCGGGGTATATGCATACTTCCAGTTCCTTTGCCTTTTCGCCAATATCAGCCTCCATCGCCCTCCTTGCAATCTCTATTGCTTCATCCTCGCTGATGCCGCCTGCCGCCTTTACCTTTTCCTCAAGCAAGGCCCTGTCTCTCCGCTCCGCCTCGTCTATCTTCTCCTGCGTCCAGCCCTGCAAATTGACAGCTATCCGGCAATTACAGTCAATAATCTCCAAAAGTTCCTCGTCCGTAAGTTCCCTGTCTGGCAGATAGTATTCCCCTGTAGACCTGATATAGCAGAGCGTTCCTTCCGTCACTGACTCGGCAATGTCCACTTCCTGAATCATCTTTTCAGGCTTTGTGGTTTCATTCTGATAGGACTGCTCCAGCTCTGCCATACGTTCTTTTTCCATATCAGAATATGCTCTCATAATACTTCCCGTTCCCCCGCCTTGTTCCTGTATGTCATCCTGTGTCTGGGTAGTATCCATGGAATCTTGCACTTCCATGTCAGCCTGTGCTTCTGTACTCTTTATCTCCGATTCTGAAATCTCATACTGTACTGCTGTATCTGCCTGCTCAATAGCATCACCAATTTGCCCACAGCCCGTCAATGAAAAAACACCCAAAGCAAATAAAACCATTAATATTGTCCTTACAAATTTTTTACATTTCTTCATCATTTTCCCTCTTATCCCTTGAATATTACTATTTTAAACAATCATTTAACCGGCAAAACAATAGACGTTTTGTCAGTCAGACGGTAATTATTCATAAGTCTTCAAAATGCTTCCATCCACAGCGTCAATCATACAATAATATGTCGAATGGTTATTCTCATCAGGATTGCTGAAAATTACGAGATAAGCGATATCTCCCTTATGCTCATAATCCGTCTGCTCTGATATATCCTGTATTATCACTGCCGCAGAACCGTCATGATATTTCAATATTTCCTTTCCTTCCGCTCGCTCTCCAAGCTCATCCACCATCCGTTTCGCTGCAATTTCTATCGCTTCTTCTTCACTGATTCCGCCTGCAGCCTGTATCCTTTCCCGCAGCTGGTTTTCCTCTGTCTGCATCTGGGCTCTCGCTTCCTGCGCTGCCGTACCCTGTGAAACTGCATAACTCATCTTATGCTGAAAATCAATGATCTCTAAAATCTCTTCGTCAGTCATTTCCTGAGGAGGCAGATTGAAAACACCCGTAGACCTGATATAGCAGAGGGTTCCCTCCGGCGCATCCTCCGCATTGTCCACCTGGGCAATGACATTTTCTGGAAATTGTCCGCCTTTATACGCCTGCCAGAGCGCTTTATTACGTTCTTTTTCACTGTCAGAATACTCCCTTGAAAACGCGTCCGCTTCCGTGGGTTTCGACTGAACCATACTGTTAATTTCCTGCACTTCCTCTTTCGGAATACGCTCCATTCTCTCTCTTACGATGCTTGTCATATACGCCCGAACCGGAAAACTGACGATACCCGTCACCAGCACAAATACTGCCGCAGCCGTCGCTATCCTTCTCCAATTCCATGTTCTTATATTCTTATTCCCGTTTTCCATCTTTTTCTGAATATTAATAATTATCTCCTCCTGCATTTCCGATGAAATGTGTACCTGATCCATTGCTTTCTTTACATCATATCCGTCCATTCGTTATATTCCTCCTTCCATCCTGACCGTATCCCGCATTTGTTTTCTTCCCCGCAGCAGCCTCGATTTTACTGCGCTTTCTGTGATTCCTAAAATATCCGCAATTTCCTTAATAGAATATCCCTCCACATAATGCAGATAAATAACTGTTTTATGCTTTATTGGGAGTTCGAGAAGTTCTTTTAGGGTTTCCCTCTGTTCGGGTGCCGCAGGAATATTTTCCACTTCATCAATAGAAACTTTCGGATGTCGGACTCTGAACCGTATCATATCACGACAGATATTCGTTGCCACCTTGATTAGCCACGCTTTCTCATGCTCCTCGTCACGAAAATCTGGTTTCTTTTCCAAATACCTGCAAAAGGTATCCTGAATGGCATCCTGAACATCCTGCTCATTGCAGAGTATAACAAGGCATATCTTGTAGAGCATATCACTGTATTTTATGACCGCTTCTCTTATGTCTTTCTCGATATCCATGTGTTTTTCACCTCCTTTGCTTTAAACACGTTTTAGGTGAGGAAAAGGTTGCACATAAAATAAATTTGATTCCATTTTATCAATTAACAGGCTTAGTTTGTTGATGAAATTTATATTCTCGCACCCAAATTCTTCCACTTTGTAATTCTTTTACACCTTATTCTGTAATTCCCGTAGGTATCTAATCTGTGTAGCACTCAATGTCCTCGGATTCCTAATACTGACCCTCCAGAACAAAAGACTTTATTTTCCAGTAAGCTCTCGACCAGAAACGGAAATATCATTTACGCGGAAGATATTTTAAAGGAAGCAATCGGGCGCGCCGAAAAAGCAATTCTGGAAAAAAATCCAAATCTCGGAAGCAGGCAGCTGCAAAGCAGTCCGCAGGACTGTCTCTCCACAGATTACAGGAAGCAGGTCACAAGGATGGTTGGCGTAGGCACAGTGATTTTCCATGATTTATATAACCAGCGCATTAAGAATATTGATTTTTTCTGGAAAGAAGTACTTAATTTTGACGGCAGAACAGAACCGTATGTGCAGTACACCTACGCCCGCGCTAAGAGCGTTTTGCGCAAATATGGGGAGCCAGTGGATTTTACCCGGACAGATTGGAATGCGCTTACCGACAGTGTGGCTTACAATTTGGTTAAGATACTGGGCGGGTATGAAGATGCTGTCAAAAATGCGGCGGCAAAGTACGAGCCCTCGGTGTTGGCGCGGTATGTCATGAGTCTGGCAGCTGCATTTAATAAGTTTTATCATGACTGTGCGATCTTAAAGGCAGAGGAGACGGTGAAGCAGGCGCGTCTGGCATTAACGGAATTGACGCAGCGGGTGTTGCGGGATGGCTGCGGGTTGTTGGGACTTGAGTGTCCTGAGGAGATGTAGACACAAGATGACATTCCACCCACCAGCGATTATAACAATGGAAGTTTCTTTGGATAAGAAAGAGAAACGGGAAATCAGGTTAAGCTTTCGATGATGATAAAGATATGCTTGTTTTCTGCAGGACCATGTAGTTTTCAGAAATCTAGTTAACCTGATCAGCATTATTTACATACGGTCAGTGAGTGGAGATAAATGGATAGTTTTGTCGAAGATGAGGAAGAAAAAGTATACAAACAAATTCGAAGGATTGTTCGAACAGAATAGCTAGATAACCCAGAAACAGATGGTCATAATAATGCCACTAAGCTCAAACAGACTTGGGGGATTTCTTATGTGTATTTTATTCCAGAAAGCCTATCCGAAAACATGATTTTGTAGTACAATAGCAAGTATAAGAGAGTACTACGGACTTTTTATAGTTATGAAGGATAGGATTAGCAAGAAATGGTTATAGAGCAACGAATGAGAAAAAATTAATTATCATATGTTTTTCAGGAGGAAAATGGTATACTAAAAATGATAGGAAAAAGATTAATGCCTGAGATTATATGGGGGTAAGACGATGTTAGCAGATGAAATAAAAGCGGGAGAATCAAGCAATATCGAATTCAAGGTCGAAATACCTAAAAAGAGTGATAAATATGTGAAGAGTGTCATCGCGTTTGCTAACACGGCAGGAGGAAAAATTATAATTGGTGTTGACGACGAAAGTCATAAAATTATAGGTGTGGATAAAGATGAAGTATTTAAAATGATGGATAATATAACGAATACTATTTCGGATATGTGCTATCCTCAAATATTTCCGAATATTGGAGTAGATACAATTGAAGGTAAATGTGTGATTGTTATTGAGATCTATCCAGGAGCGAACAGACCATATTATATGAAGTCGCTAGGAAAGGAAAATGGTACATTTATACGGGTATCAGGAACATCAAGGCCAGCTGATGAAGCAATTTTGAAAGATTTGGAGCTGCAGGGTGCCAATCATTCGTTTGATGAGATGGTTTGTGTGGAGCAGAAATTTGATGCAAAACAGGCCGATGAATTGTGTGCTGCTATATATAGATATATGGTTGAAGCAGCCAAAACGAAGAGTGAGAAAGAAAAAGTAAAAGATGTAACATTACAGAATCTAATAAACTGGGGAGTTGTCAAAAACTTAGATGGGACATTGGTTCCGACCAACGCCCTTATTTTGCTGACGAATAATACATTTCCTTTTGCTAAGATTCAATGCGCATTATTCAAGGGAACAGAAAGGGTAGTATTTTTAGATAAGAGAGATTTTGAGGGACCACTTTACGAACAGATAGAGGAGGCGTACAAGTTTGTACTGAAACATATTAATCTCGGAGCCGAAATCAATGGGCTTGTCAGAACCGATGCATACGAACTGCCACCAGAAGCAGTGAGGGAAGCTATTGTCAATGCAACAACACATAGAAATTTTTTGGATAGAGCGTGTGTGCAGGTTGCTGTATATGATGACAGGGTGGAAATTACTTCACCAGGAATGTTGTATGGAGGCCTTACGATAGCACAGATTAAAGAGGGAGGTTCTAAAATCCGCAATAGATGTATTGCAGAGGTATTCAGCAGAATGAAGATCATTGAAAGCTGGGGAACTGGAATAAAACGAATGATCAGCAGCTGTAAGGAATATGGAATTAGAGAACCAGAATTGCTGGAAATAGGTGACAGTTTTCGGGTGAATTTATACAGACCTTCTTTTGGTGACTGTCACCAAAAGTCACCAAAAGTGTCACCAAAAAACTTGTCAAAGAAATTAAATGCAACTCAGAAGATGATTTTGGAGATGATTATAGATAATCCTAGGATAACACAGGTGGCTATTGCTGAAGAATTGGGAATTACAACAAGATCTGTCAAGAGGAATATTAGGCAATTAATTGATGAAGGATTTGTAGAAAGGGTAGGATCAGCGCGAGGCGGTAGTTGGAAAGCAAAGGTATAATGAATGACGTTGATAAGGTAAGTTAACTTTGTATGTTATCTATAGGCATACTGAAGAGGTGATATTTGGTGAATAATAAAGAAGAAATTTATCAAGCATAACAGAAGATTGGAGGAAGCCGTTCTATGATAAAGGCAGTCATATTTGATATGTATGAGACGCTCATCACACATTACCAGAGTCCGCTCTATTTTGGGAAACAAATAGCAGCGGACGCAGGAATACCGGAAAGTAAGTTCCGGGAGCTGTGGGATGCGACAGAAAGTGACCGGACAATAGGAAAACTGACCCTGGAGGAAGTGATAGAGACCATCTTGAAGAACAATGGGTGTTATTCGAAGGAACTGTTCCAGAAGATTGTCCAAAAGCGCATTCAGGTAAAGGAAGAATGTTTCCGGCATTTACATAGAGAAATTATTCCGCTGCTGAGCGGTTTAAAAGAAAGCGGAATGAAAGTGGGATTGATCAGCAACTGTTTTTCGGAAGAGGTAGCTGTAATCAGGAAAAGCGTCCTATTTCCATATTTTGATGCTGCATGCCTGTCCTATGAGCAGAAGGTGCAAAAGCCTGATGCAGAAATATTCAGAAGATGTGTCAACCAACTGAATGTCAAAGCAGAAGAATGCCTGTATGTCGGCGATGGGGGCAGTCACGAATTGGAGGCTGCAAAGGAAATCGGAATGAACGCCGTTCAGGCCGTCTGGTATCTGCAGGAAGGGACCAACCAGCCATGCGGAAGAAAGGCGGACTTCCAGCAAATTGAAAATCCGCTGGAGCTGTTGAAGATTGTTTCGGAATAATAAAAACATTATTGTTGTAAGAAATTTACCGCAGTATATTTTTGTGTTATGATTAGAGTACGAAAGGAAGGAAATAAAATGGAATTTGATGCGGAAAAGCTGCGGAGGGATTTCGGGGCGAGCGATCAGAAAAGGGATGCGGGACTGACAACGCCGGACAATATCAGGCGGTACGACGATATTGTATATGGAAAATACGGTAAGTATAATCTTCTTGACATTTACCATAAAAAAGGATGTCACAGCACCGCAGAAAACGATTCTTGATATTCATGGCGGCGGGTGGACTTACGGGGACAAGGACGTGTACCAGCATTATTGTATGGATATGGCACAGAGAGGATTTACGGTTGTGAATTTCTCTTATCGTTTGTCACCGGAAAATCCGTTTCCGGCTGCGCTGGAGGATATCAATACCGTATTTACATGGGTTGCGGATAACGCTGGCGCATACAATATTGACCTTGACAAAATCTGTGTTACCGGTGACTCTGCGGGGGCACAGCTGGCAAGCCAGTATTTGACGCTCTTGACGAGCAGTGCGTACCGCGAATTGTTTCCGATGCAGGTGCCATATGACCGGATCAGAGTAAAGGCGGCGGCGCTCAACTGCGGCTGTTATGATATGAAGAAATTTGTGGAAGCTGGAGGGGACAAACCGTTTTTGGCATATATAGACAAAGCGTTAACCGAGGAGCGGGATGTAACGCTGGAGCGCATCGATGTCATAAAGTACATTAATGCAGATTTTCCGCCAGCATATGTCATGACGGCCGCGCATGACTTTTTGAGGGATTATGCGCAGCCCATGTATGAGCTGTTAGAGGAAAAGGGGATTGTCTGCGAGTACAGGCTGTATGGGAACGCTGAGGATCAACATATGGGACATGTGTTTCATCTGAACCAGCGGTTAGCGGAAGCGAAGATATGTAATGATGATGAGTGCAGATTCTTTGAGCGGATACTTAACAGTTCTTTATAAATCTTGTGTATACATCACGAAAGAAAGGAAGCACAAATGAATAATAAGAAATGGAAGCGATTTGACCAGCTGACAGTGAAGTGCTTTTATACTATAACAGGTATGGAAAAGGACCATGAATGCTGGAATCAGGCATTTGAGCTTTTCAAGGAGCTCGTCAGTGACATGACGCGTGAACAGCCAGATGGAAAATTAGAGTTGTATCAGGTGGACGATATCACGGACTATGAATATGATGTGCAGGAATGGCTGGATGACTATCTGGACGAGCTTGATATGAACGGTGAATACGAGCGTCTCCTGGAGGTGTGCGATGCGCTTCTGGGGATGTTCTGCTGGGAGGATGGCGATTGGTCGGAAATAAAGTTCAGAAAAACATCTGTCTTAGGCGCGCTCAAGAGAAATGATGAGGCAGCAGCATTTTGCGGGAAATGGCTGGAAGATGAACCCGATAATATATCAGCGGTTACGGCGAGCGTATACGCGAGCCTTGCGCAGCATGATATGACAACAGCTGAAAAGCTGATCACACAGCATATTCATGAGGACACACAATGTACGGAAGAAAACGATATCTTATTTACGGCGGCGTCAGCTTACTATCAGGCAGCAGGAAAGAAAAAGGAGAAGAAGCGCATCGAACAGGCGATCAAGGCCTATGAAAAGTACCTGGAAGAGTATTGGATGGGCGGCGACGAGGATGAGGATGAGTTTGTGTGGGGAGATGACGAGCTGCCATTCTAAAACCCGTGAAATACGAAAGATTGATAAGAATAGCGCAAATCCGCATGTTAGTCTGTAAGGATTGGCAGAGATATTGAATGGCTATGAGAAATGATATAATCTAATTTAGCCTGTAAGGATTGGCAGAGATATTGAATGGCTATGAGAAATGATATAATTTAATATAAGAAAGGAATATAATAAAATGAACAAAGTAGGCATTATCGGAGCGATGGAGCTTGAGGTTGCAGAGTTAAAGTCAAAAATGGAGGTCAAAAATGTCGTTGAAAAAGCCGGCATGAAGTTCCATGAGGGTGTCCTGAATGGAAAAGATGTGGTTATCGTACAGTGCGGCATCGGAAAGGTCAACGCCGGCATCTGCGTGCAGATTCTTGCGGATATGTTTGGTGTTGACGCAGTGATCAATACAGGTGTTGCCGGTTCGCTGCGCGCGGAAATCAATATCGGAGACATTGTTGTTTCGACAGATGCGTGTGAACATGATATGGATGTCAGCGCACTTGGCTATGAGCCAGGCATCATTCCGCAGATGGAGACATCCTTCTTCAAGGCGGACAGAAAGCTCGCTGAGGAGGCGATTGCAGTCTGCAGGGAAGTAAATCCGGAGATTGGCGTGTACGAAGGGCGTGTACTCAGCGGCGATCAGTTTATATCAGACGGCGCAGTGAAGGACAGGCTGATTGGGCAGTTTGATGGTTCCTGTGCGGAGATGGAGGGCGCTGCGATAGCGCACGCGGCATTTTTGAACAAGATTCCTTACGTGGTGCTTCGCGCAATTTCGGACAAGGCGGACGGAAGCGCTCATATGGATTATCCGGAGTTTGAGCGCGCAGCGGCAGCGCACTGCGCGAAGCTTGTGGAGAACCTGGTTGTGAGGTTGTAATGCGGGCTGTATGCTAATGGAGATTCTGTTATGCCAGTTAGTGGCGAATGAGTCCGTTCGTCTGTAAAAGAGCAGGGAAGAAATTCCCTGCTTTTTTGTCCACAGGGTCGTATCAGGAAATTCGTTGATGCATCATAGTTACGGTTCACTTTTACTTATAAACTTGAAAAATGATTGCTGTTTTGGGCAATATTACTTATAATAAAAATAACAGTCTGGGTGGCAGAATGAAGTGAATAGATGTGGAGGTATATGCTATGGGAATACATTTTGGTGTGGACTATTATCCGGAGCACTGGCCGCGGGAGCGCTGGGAGACGGATGCGAAACTGATGAAGGAAATGGGCGTACAGGTGGTGCGCATGGCGGAATTTTCGTGGTTCAAGATGGAGCCTGCGGAGGGGGAGTTTCACTTTGAGTGGCTTGAGGAAGCGGTGGCACTTCTTGACAGTTATGGGATCAAGTCGATACTCGGCACGCCCACCGCGGCGCCTCCGGCGTGGATTATCGAGAAAAATCCCGAGATACAGCCGATTGACAGACAGGGAAGGCGCAGGCACTTTGGCGGCCGGCATCACGACTGTCAGTCCAACCCGAACTACCGCGTGCATATCAGAAGATTTGTGACAGCTTTTGCGCAAAGATTTGCTGATAATCCGGGTGTGATCGGGTGGCAGATTGACAATGAGCTTGGAAATTCGCATGGAGATCTGTGTATGTGCAGCTCCTGCAGGCGGCTGTTTCAGAAGTGGCTGGGCAGAAAATACGGCACGATTGAGGCATTAAATGAAGCGTGGGGCACGGCCTTCTGGAGTCAGGGGTACAACCGCTTTGAGCAGATTGGAACACCGCTGATCACGGCTGTCGGCGAGAATCCTTCTGCGATGCTCGACTGGAAATGCTACTGCTCGGATTTGATCGTAAACTTTGCGGACTGGCAGGCGGAGATTATCCGGAAATATTGTCCGAATCACTTTATCACGCACAATTTCATGTGCTTTGACAACAAGGTTGACTATTACGATCTGGCTGGACTGATGGATTTTGTGTCCAACGACATCTATCCGGCGGGGCACTGGCAGAAGCAGCCGCACCAGCCGGACAATGAGCTTGCGGCCTGTCATGACGTGATACGCGGCTACAAGAAAAAGCCGTTCTGGATGATGGAGCAGCAGTCTGGCATGGCTGGCTGGGAAATCATGGGCAGGGCGCTGGAGCCTGGACAGATGTCTGCGTGGGCGATGCAGTCGGTGGCGCATGGCGCGGATGCAGTTGTCTTTTTCCGGTGGAGGACGTGCGCGATGGGCACGGAACAGTACTGGCATGGAATTCTGGGACACAGCGGCAGACCAGGCAGGATTTATCATGAGGCGAAGAAGCTGACACAGACGTTTGCAAAATACATGGATGACTTTGAGGGAACGATGCCAAATCCGGAGGTGGCGATTGTCCACAATTTCCGCCAGAATTACGCGCTGGATATTCAGCCAAACCATCCGCAGCTTCGCTATGTGGAGCAGATTCAGAAATATTACAAGGCATTGTATGAAAAGAAAATACCAGTGGATTTCGTGCAGGATATGGATGACTTGTCAAAGTATAAGCTTGTGATTGCACCGCTGCAGTATCTGATGACGCCGGAGCTGGAACAGCACTATATGGACTATGTGTCAAACGGCGGGCATCTGGTGCTGACAATGCGCACCGGAGTGAAGGACGCAACCAATCTGTGCATGACAGACCGCGAGCTTCCGGGAAGACTTGGCGAGCTGTGCGGCATCGAGGTGCCGGAGTATGACTGTCTGCTGGAGACGACAGGCGGCGTGCTCTATGGCAAGAAAGAGTATGAGGTTGAAAAGTGGTGCGACATCATAGACCTGAAAGGGGCCAGCCAGATTGCGGAGTACTCGAAAGGATTCTACCGGCAGACACCGGCAATCACGGAAAATAAGTTTGGCAGCGGTATCGCGTGGTATGTGGGCACAGAGCCGGGCGAGGAGCTCATGGAGGACATCATGACCTACATGACCAGAGTCTGTGAGATTGAGACGCTCGGCACGGCGGCAGACGGCGTGGAGATGATGACGCGCGAGAGCGATGACAAAGTATGGCTGTTTGTCATCAACCACACAAACGACGAGCAGGTTTATCATCTGCATGGGATGTACACACTTCTGGAAGGTGAGAAGGAGGAATTGCTGAGACCTTATGAGGTTCAGCTCTTTGTGGGGAATAAGCACAGGTAACGGATTAATGGAACTGTTCAGAAATAGACAAGTAAGTGTGTACAGGTCGTTTTTGAACAGTTCTTTTTTGATTGATAACAGTTCCAGTCATTTTTTGTTTTAGTTTAGAAAACGTGGGAGGATGTGTGGTGGATATCTTAAGTATCGCAGTTTGCGATGACGAACAGGTTTATAGGGAAAGCATGGTCAACGAGTGCATGATTTTTTTTCGGGAATATAACAGTCAGGGATTTTTTGCAGAAGTGCCAAAGATTTGTTGCTTTTCATCGGGCAGGGAACTGATTGCGTCTGGGCAGGAATACGATATTTTATTTCTGGATATTGAAATGCCAGAGCAGGATGGGATCAGTATAAAGGATTACTTTGAGGAACGTCATGGACAGACACGGATTATATTTATGACTTGCCACGACGAGCGGGTCATGGAGGCATTTGGAAAGAACGTTGTCAGTTTTCTTGTAAAACCGTTGAATAGCAAAGACTTTCGAAAGATATTGAAAAAAACGTTGGATGACATATGCGGACAGGTGTTGGAACTTGAAGAAAATGGGGAACCTTTGATTATTCCAGTGAGACAGATTAAATACATTGAAGCACAAGACAAGTATACGATGGTAGTTATGGAAAACAAACACTATCTGTTGCGGAGAACAATGAAATTTTGGGAAGAGATGCTGCCCCGTCAGGATTTTTGCCGTATCCATAAATCATATTTGCTGAATCTGGATTATTTTGAGAAAACGGGAGATAAGGTAGTATTAGATAGAGATAAGACAGTGAAGCTCAGCAGAAAAATGAAACGGGAAATTTTGGAGCAGTATCGGGAATACCTGCGGAGAAAAGTAAGGGTGATATAAATGATGGATTCGGTCTGTAGGATTGTTTATTACATAATGTATGCTGCGGAACTCTTTTTAGTCGGGGAGGCGGCCTTCCATAACAGGGTAAAAGAAAAGATACGGTATGTGGTAATGATTGCAGTGTATATATCTGTCATTATCCCGACAGTGCTGTTTATGGATGATTATTTCCTGGTTGAACTGGGACTGAATGCGGCAGTTTATATTTTTTTGTTCCAAGGGAAAATCATATTGCGGCTGACTCATTTTTTGGGGGTATACATAGTTACAAGCGCCATAGAAAGCATGGTAAGTGGAATTGGGATTTTTTTGCTGATGATGCCTTTAAAGAGTTTTCATGTAAGCGCAGTCAGGTCAGAAGTAGTCAGGCTTTTGCTGGCAATTGTGAGTGTGGTTTGTACATTATATATCATTCGCAGGAAGTGGGCACAAAAGCTGATTGGTTATTTATGTGCATTGAAGTGGTATCAGTATATAGCAGTTATTTTAATCACTTTGAGTGGGATACTGTTGATAGTGATCAGCGAGGTGCTTTTAGAGTATATTGACAATAGAAGAAAAATCTGGCTATTATACACATCTGCCGCTGCCGACGAATAGCATTGTGTAGATCTCGGTGGTC
>CAMWXA010000034.1 GCA_947178035.1 uncultured Lachnospiraceae bacterium
CGCCGTAATTATAGCCGAATACTGGCTGGCAGCTCTGGCTGATTCCGCTGATCAGGGAATTAAAAACAGTGCTGACCTTTGAAATAATCCCAACGCAGGCCAATGGAATATCCCTTCCGTAAGTGGAGGCTTCCCCGTAATGTCCAAGCGTATTGTTCATCACAATCTGGACGAACATCACCGTTATCTGCATAAGACCGCTGGGCATACCGAGGACTATGATTTTTTTAATGGCTCCAGCGCATGGTTGGAAGGAACTACGGCTAAGTTCAATAAACTGAAATTTTTTCAGATAACAGAGAGCTATAGCAGCGCTCTATATTTGTCCCAAAATGGTTGCTAACGCGGCGCCTTCCATTCCCATGTCAAATACAAACAGGAATATGGGATCAAGAACCGTATTCAGGACAGCGCCGGAGATTGTGGCGAGCATAGCATATTTTGGTTTTCCGTCTGCCCTTATAAACATAGAAAGTCCGGTGCCGGTGATATAAAAGGGGATTCCGATTGCTGTAATTCCGGTATAGGCAGCCGCATATTCCAAAGTCTGCCCCCTGGCTCCGAACAGCAGCATAAAGGGGCGTAAGAAGGTAAGCGTTATAATCATCAGTATGATACCGGAAACTGCCATGCAAAGAATGCTGTTTCCGGCTGTTTTTGCTGCTCTGGAATGTTCACCAGAGCCTATCTCCATACTAAAATTAGAAGAACCTCCCACACCGATCAGCATGGAAAACGTGACCATCAGCATGACAAGGGGAAATGCCACATTTGTCGCCGCATTTCCGAGGGTTCCTATTTTCTGTCCGATAAAAATCTGATCGACAATGTTGCAGATCGAGCCAATCAGGCTGGAGGCAATCGCCGGAAGCGCAAACATTCGTATCACTGTCGTGACTTTTGCTGTTTCAAATAATTCGTTCTTTGTTGTATCCGTCATATATAACATTCCTTTCCTTTTTGTTTCCAACTGATATTACCACAGAAATGTTTGAGAATTGTTTACAGGAGAGTGCAAAAAAATAAATTTGACAATTCTCAAACATTTCAGCGGATTTTTTCAAACATTCATATTCTATACTGGTTCCATCAAGCAGGAAATCAAAAAAAGAAACAGGAGGTGCTTATGGAAACAGAAAGCAGTATGTATGCTTATACATATTCGTCAAAGCAAAACGAGGAAATTAACAATATCCTTAGCAAGTATGCTCCGAAGGAAGAAGATAAAATGGAGCAGTTGCGGCAGTTAGACCAGCGTGTCACACAGCGGGGCAGCGTTATTTCGATTTTGGTTGGTACTATCAGTTCATTGGTTTTTGGAATCGGAATGTGCTGCACCATGCTTTGGACCAGTTATTTTGCGGAAGGTATTGTGATTGGTGTCCTTGGAGTAATCGGTGTGTCCTCGGCTTATCCCATTTATAACTATGTGGTAAAGAAAGAGCGAGCAAAAATAGCCGATCAGGTTATAGCTCTTGGAAATGAACTTTTGAAATAGGGAGAGAAAGATATGGATGCAATTACAACAAAGAACCTGTCAAAATCTTTTAAAGGGAAATATGCGGTAAAAAGTCTTGATATGCACGTCCCGGAGGGTTCGATTTATGGGTTTATTGGTGAAAACGGTGCCGGAAAGTCAACCACGCAGAAAATGATCTGTGGCCTGCTGCGTCCCACAGACGGAGAGATTCAGTTGTTTGGAAGACCTGCTTCGGACGCGGAGGTTCATGCACGGATGGGTGTACTGATTGAAAACCCCGGAGTTTATATGGGATGGACGGCAAAAGAAAATCTGCTGCTGCAGGCACTGAATATTGGCATTGAAAATCCTGAAAAGACTGTTGCCGAAGCGCTGGAGGCAGTAGGACTTAGTGATACGGGCAAGAAAAAAGTCAAGGAATTTTCCCTTGGCATGAAGCAGCGGCTTGGGATTGCGGCGGCATTTATTGGCAATCCAGATCTTCTGATATTAGACGAGCCGATTAACGGCCTTGATCCAGAGGGAATCCGTGAAATACGCCAGACATTGCACAGACTGAACCAGGAACGGAATGTAACGATTTTGATCAGCTCCCATATCCTCGGAGAATTAAGCAAGATTTCCACGCACTATGGGATTATAAAAAACGGTTGTATGGTAAAGGAAATCTCTGCTGAAAATCTGTCCAGGGAATGCCGGGATTATATGAGGATTCGGGTTGCGGAGCCGGAAAAGGTACTGAGCTGTCTGCGTCAGCATATTGAAATGGACAGCAGTGAAATCCTTGACGGAGAAATCCATCTTTTCAATGCGAGAGATGGGGCTGCGGTGAACCAATGTATGTTCCTGAACGGTCATGTTGTCAGCGAGATTTCATTTCATCAATTAGACTTGGAGGAGTATTTTATGAAACTGATGGGAGGCGAACAAAGTGCATGATTTACTGTCAATCAATCTAAAACGGGTAAGAGCCCTTTTTCGTATGGATTTACACAGGATGTTTCATGGAAAGGCGTTTTATGTAATGGTCGGCATTGCCGTTTTTATTCCAGTTATGATGCTGACACAGATGAGCGGAGAGAAAGACATTATGATGTTTATCGGCGGTGAGGGCAATATGGCCGGCAGTTTTGGGGCCGGAATGAGCCTGTCGATGCTGAATATCCTGACAGGAATGCTTTTGAGTATTTATATTGGCAGGGAATATACTACTGGCTTTGTAAAAAATATCATTACCGCCCATGCGAATAAATATGACTACATTATATCCAAAGGGCTGATTGCTTTGATCTGTAATGTGATATTTATGGCGGTCTATCTGGTGACATTGTTTGCCTTGGGAATGATAATGGGGGTTTCTGCTGAGGTTCCGAGTATTGTCGGACTGGCATTGTATATTTTGGAAAAGCTGCTTTTATCCATTCCCATGTCGCTGCTGATGATAGCAATCAACCTTGTTTTCAGGCACAGCTTTGGATGGAGCATTGTATTTATCTGTATTGCGGCCACGGGAATTATTCCTATATCGCTGCAGATGGGACTGTCGATGTTAGGCTTTGGTTCCCTTGCAGGTGTTTTAAATTTCACGATTTCAGGAGCTTCCAGCTTTGCCACATTAACGCCAAATATATTATCCCTGTTTGTAATCATTGGCATTACGGTTGTATGGTCGCTGCTTTGTTCCCTTGCAGGTGATTGTCTGATGAATCAAAGGGATGTTTTGTAAAACATGAGTGTATGCTTAAGGAGGTGAGGAATATGCTGAAAATTCTGATTGTAGCCGTTGTTGTCATTGTAGTAGCTGTTGTGGCTGCAGTAATCATCAAGAGCAAGAAGAAGTAGATTGTAACAGCCATAATGGTTGAAGTGAAACCAAAAGATGAAGGAGGTAAAGAAATATGCTGAAGGTCATAATTGTAGCTGCCGTTGTAATTGTGGTAGCCATTATCGCTGCGGTTGTAATTAAGAGCAAAAAAAATAAAGAAAAATAAAGACGGAGGAAAACCTATGAAGAAACTCTTTCCAATCGCGGGTATAGCTGCTTTGATAGCGGTTATGGGCAGACAGATTACTACGCACCGCAAGAAAACGGATACATATTAACATTAATAACCGCAAACATAAGGCAGTACATTCTATTTGGGGTGTACTGCCTTGTTCATAGGAACTAAAAAAATGAGACTGAAACAAATAAGAAAACGAAAAAAGTGGGCGGTTCTTTTGCCGCTTATCTGTTTCCTTGCATATGTTCTTGGATGCTGCCTGATACCGCCATTATTAAAAAACAGTGCCTGGGATGATATGGAAATGCAGCAGACAATAAGCGCTTCGGAAAGAGTCTGTGTCATTGATGATAATGTGGATGCCCTTATCTGGCGTTTAAGAATGATCCGGGAGGCACAAAAGGAGATTATCCTTGTCACATTTGAACTCAGGGATGACACCAGCGGAGCGGCGATTATGGCAGCACTGTTAGAAGCGGCTGACAGGGGTGTAAAGGTTCGATTGCTGGTGGATGGGGTGGATGGACAAATTCAGTTACATGACAGCCAGAATTTTAAGGCTGTTTTATCCCATGAAAATGTAGATGTAAAATTTTATAATCCATTTCGATTTATGGAACTTTGGAAAGTGAATTACCGTCTGCATGACAAGTATCTTATTGTGGATGATACGGCCTATCTGCTTGGAGGGAGAAATACCCATGATGTCTATCTGGGAAAACTGGGGGAGGACGCACAGGCCGACCGGGATATTGTAGTATATGAAACCTCGTCTTCGGGCGGCACTTCCTTAGATGCCCTTAGAAGTTATTTTGAAACGGTCTGGAACCTGGAAGAATGTGAACTGCTATCCAGTAAAATGACAGAGGAAAAGCGGGAAAGCATACGGAAAACACTTGCGGAACATCTGGAGGCGCAGCTTTGCGAATACGGATTTCCAATGCCGGATATTGACTGGTATGGCGAAACAATGGAAACAGAAAATATTACACTGCTTACGGGTGATTCGGAACCACGGAACAAGGTTCCGGCTGTATGGAAACAGTTGTGCCGGCTGATGGCTGATGCAGAAGATAAAGTAGTCATACTGACGCCGCTGGTGATATGTGATGATGCAATGCTTGCGGATCTGGCACAGATCGGGGAGGGAACTGCGGATATACAGATTATTACAAGTGCCCTTGAAAATAATGTTAATCCGCTGGCGGCGGACTACCCATATCAAAGAGAGAAAGTTTTGGAAGCCGGAATTATAATCAGTGAATATTGCGGA
Organism: uncultured Lachnospiraceae bacterium; assembly: GCA_947178035.1. GTDB lineage: Bacteria > Bacillota > Clostridia > Lachnospirales > Lachnospiraceae > COE1. The sequence goes on from CAMWXA010000034.1 coordinate 4,757, forward strand.
ACCCCGCCTTTACATACGAAGACAATCCTGATTGATGATGACCTGTCTGTTATCGGCTCCTATAATCTGGATGCTAGAAGTACATATATTGATACGGAAATCATGCTTGTTATTGACTGCGCGGCATTAAATGCTGATCTGCGTGACAGGATGGACAGGATGCAGGAGCAGAGCAGGACCATAGAAGCAGACGGCTCTGTAACATTTGGGGACAGGTATGTTCCAAAGGAAATGCCCTTTGGCAGAAAATGTTTATATATTGTTTTAAGTTTGATACTCTATCTGTTCCAATATTTATTATGATAACGCAGATTTCGCAGGGAAAGGAGAATGGCATTTGGGAAACATATTGACTTATTTGAAGTGGCGCGGGGATCTTACCTTTCAGGAGAGGGAATTTTGCGAAGTGGATAACCTCGTCCTTTCTGAATTATCTTATCTTGAATTATCAGGAATTGTCCCCGGACCTGAACAGGATGGTGAAGTAACGGTTGAGGAAGTGGCAGAAAAGTATTGTTATGAAGAACACGGTACTGCATGTCCGGACGGTCCGCCGCCAGAGTTTCTGCCGGTTTTGGCAAACTCCAACAGATATAGGAAAGTGGTCCTTTCAAAGTATACAGAAATATTGGACGAAGATTCACAGATTGATTTTTCCGCCATGCACATCAATCTGGGGGATGGTACGGTTTATGTGGTTTTTCGGGGGACAAGCGACTGGCTGGTGGGATGGCGTGAGGACTTCAGCATGAGTTTTCAGCCCATACCATCTCACAAGCTGGCTGCCGAGTACCTGGAAACAACGATCAGCAGTGGGACGGATGTAACATACCGTGTAGGAGGACATTCAAAAGGCGGTAATCTGGCGGTATATGCGTCTATGGTATGTCCTGCGGATAAGCAGGAGCGGATTATTCAAATATACAGCAATGACGGTCCGGGGTTGTGCGAGGAACTGTTTGACATGGAGAAATATCGGAGGATACAGCCCAGACTGATCCGTATTGTACCGGAATTTAGTGTGATTGGTTCCCTGTTTGAGCATGAGGCTCCCACAAGAATTGTGGCAAGCAATGGAAACGGTGTTTTTCAGCATGAGAGTATGACGTGGCAGGTGGAGGGGGATCGTTTTGTGACCTGCGGGAAACGTTCTGAAAAATGCGAATTTTATAACCGGCTTTTTGACCAGTGGATTGAATCAGCCAGTTTGGAACAGAGAAAAGCATTTACAAAAGATTTTTTTGATGCATTGGAGGCCAGCGGAGCAAAGAAGGGTTCTGAACTTACGCAGAGAGGATTTGAAGGATTTGAAGCGATTTTGCTGTCAGTCGTGCAGTCGGAAAGAAAAACAAAGATTGTAATCGGAAAGTTTATCCGATCCTTTTTCAAAGTGTTCCGAAGTATTCAGTTTGGAAAGCTGGTCCGTGAGAAAGAAATGCTTCAGGGCAGCGCATTGTTTTTAATCGGATTGTTTCTGATGGTCATGCCGGAATTTGCCGCGCAATGCGCCGGATTTGCAGCAGGAGGAATTGCCGTAGTCTGGATTGGGAAAAAACAATTAGACTGTGCTTTTTCGGAGGATGGAACGGTAGGCCGAAGAAAACAGCGCATGGTTTTACAAATGCTGCTTATGTGTGTGGTGGTGTTTCTGACGGCGCAGGAAAATGTGCTTTTGCGTTTCTCCGGTTTCTTGTCGGGCGGTCTGTTCCTGTTTTTGGCGTATAAATGGGCGAAGGCGGCATTTGAAAGGAAAATGGGTTCAGGTATGCGTATCTGTCATATGTCATTGGCAGTGGTTTCATTCTTATTGGGCGTGGTTCCCATTGTTACATCGGGGCTGGCATTATGGCATTACGTTTTTGCCGTGGGCAGTTTTGTTCTGCTGTATGGAACTGGAAGGATTTTACATGCCATGTACCAGAACGGAAAACAAAATATGTAGGGAGGCAGGATTATGGTAGATCAGGAAAAACAAAAAAAGTTTGTGTTGGCCGCTGCGTTTTATGGGATTATTCTATGTGCGCTTTATTTTTCGGTGAAGCTCCTTATCTCTCCGATGCTGCCGTTTTTAGCAGGTTTTTTGGTCGCATGGCTTTTGCATGGTCCGTCTGTATTTCTGGCGGAAAGACTTCATCTGAAACCGAAAATTCCGGCTGTAGTTTTAACAGCAGTCTTTTATATATTGGCATTCATCCTGATTGCGTTTATTGGTGTGCAGATTGGAGTTGCAGCTAAGGATGTGTTTCCAAAACTGCCGGGATTATTTAACGATCAGATATTGCCTTTTATTAGCAGCAGCATGGAACAGGTGAAAGGTTCTTTGGGACAGTTTGATCCATCTATATCATCCATGATTGATGCGTGGTTTTCCGAAATGACATCTTCACTGTCCCAAAGCATTACGACTGTTTCAACATATATTATCAAACTGATGTCAAATATCGCTATGGGAACGCCGGAAATGATACTGCGGATAGTGCTGACAGTCGTATCCACTTTTTTATGTCAATGGATTTTGAAAAAATTGTCTGTCTCATAAAAAGGCTGCTACCGGAAAGATACCACGGGGCAATAGGTCATGCAAAAGAAAAAGCGGTAACTTCTATCGTAATCTTTATCCGTGCTTATACTGTGATATTCCTGCTTACTTTTGCGGAGCTTGGTATAGGATTTTGGCTGTTAAAGATTCCGTATGCCGGAGGGCTGGGATTTCTGGTTGCGGTTGTGGATATTATGCCGATACTTGGCACCGGACTTGTGTTGCTGCCTTGGGCGCTGGTGGCAGGCGTGATGGGAAATATGTTTCTGGCCATAGGAATGGTAGCGCTCTATGTGGTGATTACCGCAATCCGCAATGTTGTGGAACCGAAACTGGTTGGCAGAAAAATCGGTCTGCATCCGTTGGCAACACTGATTAGTATGTTTGTAGGACTTCAGCTTTTTGGAATTTTGGGAATGTTCCTGTTTCCGCTGTTACTCTCTTTGGGAGTACAGTTTAAGCGGGATGGTCTGCTGCAGAGCGGCTTCGCACAGCAATGTGATTAACAAAAAAGCATATTAAAGATGAATTTGACAATTTTCCAACATTTTAGCGGATATTTTCCAACATTGGTTCGGTACAATCTGCATGAAAGATAAATTACAGGGAGGTTCTTAAATATGAAAACGATATATATTCTTTTGACTAGATCAAGCACAATCCTGTCAAAAATGGTTCATTTTGTGACAGATGATACTTATACCCATGCGTCGATTGCATTTGAGGAGGATCTGAAGACATTGTACACTTCGTCTCGGAAGAATGGACGTACTTTATTTCCGGCGGGGCCGTGTACAGAAAGTTTAAGCAGCGGATATTATAAACGGCATGATAAGATTCCCTGTGCAGTTTACGAGCTGCAGGTCTGTGATGAGGCTTATGATAAGGCAAAAAGGGAAGTGGAGCAGATTATAGCGAAAGCCGACCAGTACCATTTTAATATTATCGGGTTGCTGCTGTGCCAGTTTCATATTCCCTATCACCGGAAAAACTATTTTTTCTGTTCTCAGTTTGTGGGTGAGGTTCTGCAGCGCAGCCATGCACTGACGCTTCCCAAAGACACCTCACTTATGAAGCCCAGTGATTATATGCGTATGCCGGGACTTTTATGCCGTTTCAAAGGATATATCAGTGAGCTGGCAGCGCAGGGACAGATTTCTTTTGCGTGAGGTGACCATGAAGGGTAAATTGTCAGGCTCGTACCCTTTGGATAATTCAGCAATTATTCATTTGGCAGCGAGACAAAAGAATTATACCAATGGATTCCGTATTGTAGTAACCATGAGGGAAACTGTCTGTATGGAAACGCTTCAGAAAGCGGTAAACCGTATTACCCTGAGATTTCCAACGGTGATTGCAGGCATCCGGCGGGATTTTTTTCAATATCATGTTGTTCCCAATAAAGTGCCACCCCGTGTCAGGAAGGAGCAGAAGTGTCTTGCTCCCATGACAGAAAAGGAAATTGAAAGCTGTGCTTTCCGTGTACTCTGCAGCGGGAACAGAATTGTGACGGAAATCTTCCATTCCCTGGCAGACGGCTATGGCGGAATGGTTGTTACAAATGCGCTTGTTGCGGAATATCTGAAGCTGAAACACTCTGTCCCGGTTCCTGTGACAGAGATGACGCCTGATGTGGACTGTAATGCCGAAAAAGAAGAACTGTCTGATGATTATTTCACTTATGCAGGAAAAAAGGCAAAGGCACCAAAACACCGGAATGTATATCAACTCCCCAAAAATCAGGAGTCCGATTATACTGTACGGGTTGATACAAAGGTGTACCAGGCTGATGCCATATTAAATGCGGCGCATCATTATGGTGTCACGGCAACTACGCTCCTGACTGCTGTTATGGCGGCTTCTGTTATGGAGATGCAGAACCGGTATCAGGCAGAAGAAAGGCGGAAGAAGGCAGTGCAGGTTATGGTTCCGGTCAATTTGCGAAAACTGTTCCCAAGCCGGACTCTGCGGAATTTTTCTTTATATGCGCTGTGCTGCATGGAACCGCAGGATGAAAACAGGTCCTTTGAAGAGCTGCTCGGTAGTATAGGAGATCAGTTAGCAGAGCAGACTGCGAAAGAATATATGGAGACAGCAATAGCGATGAATACCAGGGCCGCACGGTTTCCTCTGTATCAGGCAGTGCCGCTGTCACTAAAATGTATCATTTTACGTCTGGCGCATCGAATCTTTGGAGAGTGCAACTCCTGTATCAGTATTTCCAATCTGGGAGTCATTTCACTGCCGGCGGCTATGGAGATTTTCATTGAGAGTATTGATTTTATGCTGACTCCCAGAACCCGGTCGCCTTATAACTGTGGCGTTGTTACTTTTCATGGGAAAATATCCATCAATTTCAGCAGGCTGTGTAAAAATCCGTATCTTGAGGAAGTTTTTTTCAATAAATTGGAATCTGTTTTGGAAATATGATTGAAAATATGGGAGTTAGCCTGTTGGATATACATTGATATACAGGAAGGCAGTATAAAAAATACGACTGGATAGAAAGAGAGGTTTTTAAGATGGCACTAAAAGAGAAAGCTCAGGTTTTCGCAATTAAGAAGGCACTGAAATATATGGATAAAGATCCGGAGACCAATATCCCCAAGCTGGTAGATTGGCTGGATACTTTTGACGTAAGAAATACATTAAACTATGAAATTGAAATGGTCAGGAAGGTGGTAAATAATCAAAAGAGTAATTGGTATAAGCTGATTATGAGTTTATGGACAGATATTGATCCAGAGGTACGCAATACGCTTTTTGAGAATTTTATTATCAATGCTTCTTTGCTTGGCTATCAGAAACAATGCGAAAATAAGGAAAAGTATCATTGTAATGTGCCCTGGGCAATCCTTATGGACCCTACCAGTGCATGTAACCTGCATTGTACGGGATGTTGGGCGGCAGAATATGGGAATCATATGAATTTGACCTATCAGGAATTGGATCAGATTGTTAATCAGGGAACGGAATTGGGTACTTATGTATATCTGTTTACGGGCGGAGAACCGCTGGTTCGGAAAAAAGACCTGATCCGTTTGTGTGAGGCACATCCAGACTGCGTGTTTTCAAGCTTTACCAATGGGACGTTAATTGATGAAGCATTTGCGGATGATATGCTTCGGGTGAAGAATTTTGTTCCCGCAATCAGCATTGAGGGATTTGAAGGAGCAACAGATTCCAGGAGAGGAAACGGAACATACCAGAAAATTATTCGTGCAATGGAAATACTTAAAAGTAAAAAACTGCCATTTGGAATCTCTTGCTGTTATACTTCTGCCAATACAGAAGTGATAGGAAGCGAGGAATACTTTGACTATATGGTGGAATTAGGTGCAAAATTTGCGTGGTTTTTACATATATGCCTGTTGGAAAAGGTGCGGCAACTGATTTGATGGTAACTGCAGAGCAGCGGGAGATGATGTATCACAAGATAAGGGAATACAGAAAGACAAAGCCGCTGTTTACCATAGATTTTTGGAATGACGGGGAATATGTGGGCGGTTGTATTGCTGGAGGAAGAAGCTACTGCCATATCAATGCCAATGGAGATATTGAACCATGCGCTTTTATACATTATTCTGATTCCAATATTCGGGAAAAGACTTTACTGGAAACATATCAATCGGGATTATTCATGGGCTATCATAATAATCAGCCCTTCAATAAAAATATGTTACGTCCGTGCCCTGTATTGGACAATCCGGGGCGGCTGACAGAACTTGTAGAGTCGAGTGGGGCAAAAAGTACGGATTACCAAAATCTTGAAAGCGCAAAAGAATTTTCTGATAAGTGTGTAGCTGCCGCTGAAAAGTGGATGCCTGTAGCTGAACGGCTGTGGAAGGAGTCAGGGAAGGATGCTTCTTGTTGTTCTGGTTGTAACAGATGTTTAGGAGAAAATATTTTGTTGAATAGAGATGATAACAGTGATCGGGATGGATAAAGAATTGGTTTATGGGAAGCTGCATATTTGTTCCCTAAGCAGATCGGTTTTTGTAAATCAACAAGAAAAGACACTTACCAAGATGGAGTTTGATGTGCTTTACTTTCTGGCCTCAAATCCCAATATAGCATTTACCAGAGAACAGATTTATGAAGCGGTAAGTAAAGATAATTATTCTGGCGGTTCCTATATTATAAGGGATATTATCTACCGTCTTAGAACCAAGCTGCAAATTACGAATATACAAACATTGCATGGATATGGCTATAAATTCAGTACAAATAATGAAAAGGACAACTCAATGTCGTAATTTGTCGATGAAAAAGATAATCTATCTATTTTACATCTATTTTATACAGATATTTGAGGTATACAATATAACCCAACTGAGGTAATTAGTTGGGTTATATTTTTTTCTGCGAAATAATCAGACTGATGTATTGTGTTTTTCGTTTATGAGTGCCGTCGCCGTTGCGGTAAGAACCTTCAAGCTGCTTTCATCACATAGTGAAAGAAGTCTGAGCAATTCATGGTATGTATCATCTGTTTTCTGGCTGTCTTCTGAAAAAATACAGTCATCTGCGGAAATACTCAGTGTTCGGCATATATGATAAAAATTCTCTATGCTTGGGGAACAGCGGCAGCGTTCCAGATCCTTTTGAAAAGATACTGAATGATCCAAAAGCTCTGCACAAGTTGCCTGTGTCAAATGCAGCTTCTTTCTGGCTTTTTTCAGGGCATTGCTGAAAATTTGGGCATCTTTCATTGACAGGGACATCGTAATCACCTCCTAAGAGTAGTGTATTGCCGCACTTTCCAAATGTAAAAATGGCAATACCATGCTTAAAATATATGTTACGAAACTACTATAAGCACCGGACGTTCTGAAGAATAAAAAAACGTGGTTCATCAGGACGTTATTTGAGTGTTTTTTTGTGACCATGAGAAAGGATACATGGTCATTGGGGAATAATCGTAAGCCGGATAGCGGAGCAGGAGGTCCGTTAAAAAAATATATTTCGTTACAGAGGTAAAGTCTTCCCACAATGGTAGTGTGACACGCTACTTTTTAAAGATAAATAATGGGTATCGGGATAAGGATTGTTGTTCGGTATATAAACCGGATGATGGTTCTTTTTCTTTTGTATTTGGGCAAAGGAGCATCCACCAGCTCAGAGGTCCTCCGGTTTCATGTTTCAGATTGCACATGAAAAGACTGGAGGACGAAAGAATGGAGAAAAAACAAACAGATTCGGTACAGAACCGATTTACGGGATACCTGATGGCGGCTGTGGCAAATAAGCGTATCAGCTATTTTGAACAAAGAAACCGGTATAAAGAAAGGGAATACATACAGGTGGATATGCTGGAGAAAAATCATGTGGATTTCGAGGCACAATATTATACTTATCTGGCGGAGCAGTCACTTCTTGCATATTTTGGATTTGGGGAGAACAGGGAATGTATGCCGGAGATAGACAGCATACAGCTTGCAAAGTGTATCAACCGCTTAAAGGACCGGGAACGCAGGATATTGTTTGCGCGGGTATTCGGGGAACTGGATTTTACGGAACTTGGCAGAAAATTCGGCTTGGAGCCAAAGCAGGCAGAAATGGCTTATTACTATATCATCCGCAAACTGCGCAAAGGAATGGGGGATAGGAAAGATGAATTTTGAAGTGCTGCTCGAAAAGGCGAAAACAGGGGATAAGGAGGCGAGGGAAGAAATCTTCCGGATGTATCGTCCGCTGCTTATTAAAAATGCAATGGACCGGAACGTGTTTGACGAGGATCTGTATCAGGAGCTGTCAGCCATACTGTTAAACTGTATCCAGAAATTCAGGATATAGTGCAGGACTTCTGGCTGGAGGATTGCCGTGGGAGAAATATGTTGTAATCTGGCAGTGTTTTGCGTATAAAATGATGTGTCGTAAAAGGTATACCATTGGAGATAGTTATTCTGGTAGATATATGCCCCTGTTTTTCCATCGCAAAAGGTCTGTTTTGGGTTTTGCGACATGAATTTTTACGGAAGGGAGGTCTGTCATGGCGGTAAAAAAGTTTGGATATGTCCGTGTGAGTACCCGGGAGCAGAACCCGGAGAGGCAGATCCATATCCTGCGGGACGAGGAGGGCATCGACGAGCGTGACATTTATGTGGAGAAAGAGTCCGGGAGACAGTTTGAGCGCCCAGTGTACCGCTCTCTGATTGATAACATCCTGCGGGAAGGCGACCTACTGGTGGTAACGGAGCTGAAGCGGTTCGGGAGGAACTACGGCGAGATTTACAAGGAGTGGTTCCATATCACAAAGGAGATAGGTGCCGACATTAAGGTGACTTCCATGCCCATACTGGATACCACGCAGTCAAAGGAGCTGGTAGGTCAGCTTATCACGGATGTAGTGCTGGCAGTGTTCGCATATGTGGCGGATGAGGACTGGACGGAGAGGCATGAGCTGCAGCGTCAGGGAATCGAGGTGGCGAAGGCGGACGGAAAGCATCTGGGAAGACCACGCGTGGAGTACCCGGAGAACTGGGAGGAATGTTATGGGAGATGGAAAAGCGGCGTGATCTCAGCAAAGGAGGTGATGACGCTGACCGGGCTCAAGAAGGACAGTTTCTACAGGCTGGTTAAAAAATATGAGTTATGGAAGAAGGGTACGGAGGAGGAAAGGATTATGGAAAAGGAAAAAATACTGCAGGTTATGGAGAGATACAGAGACTATTTTAATGAATGGGATGCGGACGTGGCATTTGGCGTCAACGGCAAGAATATCTTCTATGTACTGGCATCTGGGAGAGAGTTTGAAACCTTTCTGTTTTTCAGGACGGCGGATCAGCTTGAGAAGATCATATTGGGAACGATAGCGGAGAACCTTGACGTGATCCTGGGCGCTGGTATTGACGAGGTTAATGTAGGATTTTCGGCGGATGATGTGGATGGAAAGAGCGATAAGAGCATTGAGCATTATCTGCCGGTGCTGGCACAGAAGCTGGATGTTCTTTGCAAGGCGGAGAAAAACTGGTTCCACATGCTGCAGGTGACGTTCAATTCCATAAAGAATGTCTGTGTGGATTTGGCAGACAGGAAAGCAGAGTAGGATTTGACTGGTGTCTCTTGAATATGAGACATGATGGAGAATATTTAGTAAACAGGCACAGGGGAATGAGATGAATATCAAGAACCAAATTGTAATGGTTGACATTACAACAAGGGCAGACTAAAATGGAAAGGAGAGGTGGTAGATAAGTATGCAGATTTCAAGTCGGTTTACACTGGCAGTTCATATCTTTGCCTGTATAGACACATTCGGAAACGAATATAAAGTAACCAGTGATTTCCTTGCAGGAAGTACCAATGTGAACCCTGTCATTATCCGGAAGATTCTTGGCCAGTTGAAAGGAGCCGGTCTGATCGAGGTGGCACGGGGAACAGGCGGTACTACCGTCACGAAACCATTAGATGAGATTACTTTTTTAGACGTATACAACGCTGTGGAATGTGTCGAAAATGGGGAACTGTTTCATTTTCATGAAAATCCAAGCACCAACTGTCCTGTGGGGAGGAATATTCATTATATCTTAGATGATAAGCTTTACCGGGTACAGAGTGCATTGGAGAAAGAACTTGCCTCTATTACATTGGCAGACATAAAACAGGATACAGAGAAATATCTGAGTGAGGAAAACAGATAGAATTGCTGAAAAATCAAGACATCATGGAGAGTATCCATATGTCTTGAAATTTTTTTGAAAAATTGAGCTGTAACTATTGATATTACAATTCACTGGTGCTATAGTATGCGTATAAGATGTAATAATAAACATTACATCGAACAAAAAAGCATATAAAAACAAGGAGGATACTACCATGACACAGATTGAAAAGGCAAAGGAACTGATAGGCACATTCGCAACAGGTGATGCTAAGAAAGCAGCGTCTCTGCTGGCAGAGGGATATATCCAGCATAACCTTGCATACGGTACAGGGCGTGACGCGTTTGTGGGAAGCGTAAACTATCTTGCATCCGCACCGGTTAAGACAACCGTAAACAATATCCGTGCTTATGAGGACGGTGATAAGGTATTTTTACAGACGGTTTACAATTTTGCAGGGGCAGGCGAGCAGGTAGCGTTTGATATTTTCCGCTTTGACAGCGAGGGCAGAATCGCAGAGCACTGGGATAATCTTGCTGACAGGGCAGAACCGAATCCCTCCGGCCACACACAGATTGATCATGTGGCGCCTGTTAAGGATTTGGAAAAAACGGAAGAAAACCGTCAGCTTGTCAGGGATTTCCTGTATGATGTGATGCAGGGAAATCATCCGGAAAAAACACCGGACTATTTCGACGAAGATACCTATATCCAGCACAATACGGGAATTGCAGACGGTCTGTCCGGTCTGGGAGCTGCACTTGCCGCTTTGGCAGAGCAGAATATCCAGATGATCTACACCACGGTCCATCAGGTGCTTGCACAGGGAAATTATGTGCTGGCTGTCAGTGAGGGAACCTTTGGCGGTGCACCTACCAGCTACTATGACTTATGGAGAGTGGAGAACGGTAAGATCGCCGAGCATTGGGATGTAATGGAAACAATCGCGGATAAGGAAAGCTGGCAGAACGCAAACGGAAAATTCTAAAGATCACAGAGACAATATAGGGATATAGGAAAAGGATGGGGATAGCTGCCGCTATGGGCGGCTATTTCCATTCTGCTAAACAGGGGAGGGAGTTTGTTTATGCAGACAGCAGATTACCTGAAGATTTTGAAAGAGCAGATTCATTCTGCGGTTTTTGCCACCATAGATGAAAACGGTCTGCCGGATGCAAGGGTGATCGATATTATGCTCGTGGATTCTGACAGCCTGTATTTTATCACTGCAAAGGGAAAAAAATTTTACAGACAGCTTATGGAACAACGATTTGCGGCTGTCAGCGGAATGACAGACGGAAATCATTCATTAGATAAAAAGGCTGTTTCGGTCCGTGGTAAAATACGCAATATAGGAAAGGAAAAACTGGAAAAAGTTTTTGCGCAGAACCCCTATATGAATGAGATTTATCCCAGTATGGAAAGCCGGAATGCACTGGAGGTTTTTCAGATGTATGAGGGGCAGGGGGAATATTTTGATCTATCCGTAAAGCCGATCTACAGGGATACCTTTTATCTGGGAGGGAACCATGTCCCCCGGACAAAGAAGCAGGGCTTTTATGTCACGGGAAACTGCGATCAATGCGGGAAATGCCTGCGGGAATGTCCACAGAGCTGTATTGAAGTCACAGAAGGGATAGTATCAATCAATCAGGCGCATTGCCTGCATTGCGGCAGATGCTATGAAATCTGCCCGAAGAACGCAATTTTGAAAAGAGGTTGATGAATCATGAAGCAGAGTCAGAAGAGAAAAACAGACTGGTCACAGTTTTTAAGCGGTGTTCCTGCCGGAGATTACATTTTTCAGGATACTCCTTATGAAGAACAGATTGAACAGGCATCCGCACTGATCAAAGAGGCTGACATGATACTGATCGGTGCGGGAGCAGGAGCTTCTACAGCCGCCGGACTTACTTACAGCGGAGAACGGTTTACCGGTAATTTCAGCGAGTTCATAGATAAATACGGTTCCATGTATATGACGGATATGTACGCGGCGGGTTTTTATCCGTTTCCCACACAGGAGGCAAAATGGGGCTACTGGTCAAAACACAGCATGATAAACCGCTTTCTGCCGCCCGCCATGCCCCTGTATAAGCAGCTTTATGAGATCGTAAAGGAGAAAGAGTATTTTGTTCTGACAACAAATGTTGACCACCAGTTTCAGAAAGCCGGATTTCCCACGGAGCGCATCTTTGCAACCCAGGGGGATTATGGTAATATCCAGTGTGAAAAGGGATGCCATCCTAAGATCTACGATGCAGAAGACCTTTTCCGTCAGATGGATCAGGCGAGACGCGATTGTCTGGTGCCTTCCTACATGGTGCCGAAATGCCCGGTCTGCGGCGGCAATATGGCAATGCATCTTCGCTGTGACCGATATTTTGTGGAAGATCATAACTGGCATGAGGCAGCCGGGCGCTATGGCAATTTCCAGAAGAGAATGGAACAGAAAAAAGGCGTGCTGCTGGAGCTTGGCGTTGGTTTTAACACCCCCACGATCATCCGCTTTCCGTTTGAAAAAATGGTTCGTGAAAACAGGAATTTGTCCCTGATCCGGTTGAATATGGATGAAGCTGTTGTGCCGAAGAGTTTTGGGGACAGGGCAGTCGGCATAGGGGGCGATATGGCACAGGCCATATCAGATCTGAATAGTCGGGACAATATATGAGGAAAGGCTGGTGTCAGCAATGAATGTAACAGAAAAGGCAGATATTCTTCTGGAGAAATTAAAAGCAGACTCCACGCGATACAAAGAACTGGAAACCAAAGGATACAGTCTGGAGGAAAAGAAAAACGCGATCCGCTCCCTTATGAATATCCGTATGCCAGGAAACCTTTCCGATGGATTAGTGGATCTGCAGAACGAATATTTGCAGGAAGAATTGAAAATAAAGGGTGTCGTAAGATTGGCGGATATCCCGACAATAAAGGAACAGTTGAACAGTAACTCGCCTCATGCGGACAAAATATCACTCTGGCAGGGAGATATTACAAGACTTAAGGTCGGCGCCATTGTAAACGCTGCCAATTCGCAGATGCTGGGCTGCTTTGTGCCCTGCCACAGATGTATTGACAATGCCATCCACAGTGCGGCGGGAATGCAGCTTAGGGAGGAATGCAGCCACATTATGAATCACAGGCGGATGAAGTATGGCAGGAATTATGAAGAACCCACGGGCACGGCTGCTTTAACTTTAAGCTATAATCTTCTCTGTGATCATGTAATCCATACAGTAGGACCAATCGTGTATGGCAGGCTGAATGATAAGCTCTGTCAGGATCTGCAAATCTGCTATGAGAATGTCCTGCAATGCTGTCTGGAAAATAATATCAGATCTGTTGCATTTCAACGGGGGAATTTCATTTTCCAAATGATAAGGCAGCAGAGATTGCATGGAAAACAGTATCAGCATTCTTGGGGAAGCATAGTGATCGTATGGAACGGATTATTTTTAATGTTTTTAAGGACAGTGATTTAGAACTTTACAGGAAAATCTTTATAAGCCGATGATTCCGTCAATACAATAGAAACTGGACGGGCTGGAGGTAAGGGTAGAGTAAATACAGACCGATATTATCTGTAAGATTATATTACCAGTATAATGACAAATGAGAAAATCGGTGTTATAGTGGTTACAGTTAGAAAATAAAGCGGACCGGATGAGTCCAGAAAGGAAAAGATCATGGCAACAGTTAATTTCGTCACGAATGGATTTGCAACAACTCCAGTTGTTTATTATCTGCATAGCGAACATTATGAGGCACTGTTCAGTAAAGAAAAAGAACAGAGTCTGGTTAAGATGCGCTCATG
>CAMWXA010000035.1 GCA_947178035.1 uncultured Lachnospiraceae bacterium
GATTCAGTGAAAAGGGAATGGAGCAGTTTGAGGCCTTGATCAGAGAGCTTGTTTCCTATGGCTTGAAAGTTATGGGTTCTTTCACCAAAGAAGAGATGGAGCTCTTTTATAAAATGACTTCCAAGATTATGGAAATCCTGAGACAGGAGAACGGGAAAGAGAAGACTCCGAGAAAAGTGCGCAAGATTACAATTGAGTAAAATGTTATCAGGCAGCCGTCGGGCTGCCTAAAACAGAACAAATACTTCGAGAAAAGAACTATTTGATTAAAGAACTATTCGGCTAAAGAATGATTTTGGCAGCCCGGTACATTTGTGCGTAGGATGCAGAACCATATAACAACAGAAAAGGAATGGAGGATAACATGAAAAGAATTTATATCTTTACAGGCAAAGGCGGTGTTGGGAAGAGCAGTGTCGCGGCGGCTCACGCTGTCAAAAGTGCGGAGGAAGGAAAGAAAACCCTCCTCGTGAGCACCGACATGGCGCATAATCTGGGTGACATCTTTGAGCACAGGCTGGGAAAGGAGGCGGAAACAATATCACCCAATCTGGATCTTTATGAGATTGACCCGGAGTATGTGATGGAGCATGATTTTACTGCTGTTATGCGTTATCTTGCCAGTCTTTTCCCGGAGACGGAGGAGGGCAGTATGCAGAATCTGGGAATGATACCAGGGATGGAGGAATTGTTTTCCCTGCTCAAGATTGCGGACATTTATCGCAAAGAGGATTATGAGAGAATCATCGTGGACTGTGCACCCACCGGAGAGACTTTGTCCCTGTTAAAATTTCCCGAGCTGCTCTCGTGGTATATGGAAAAATTTTTCCCGATTGGAAAGGTGGCCGTGCGGGTGTTGGCGCCTGTTTCCAAAGCAGCGTTTCAGATTGAGATGCCCAACAGAACTGCCATGAATGAGATCGAGAAGATGTTTGTGAAATTGGTGGAGCTGCAGGAACTGCTGAAAAACCGTGCCGTCACCAGCGTGAGAATTGTGACAACGCCGGAAAAAATGGTCGTGGAGGAGACGAAACGCAATTATATGTACCTGAATCTCTACAATTTCAATGTCGACGGAATCTATATCAACAGGATTCTGCCGCAGGACCTGGACAATGATTTTTTTACGCAGTGGATTGCCATTCAAAAGGAATATATCGCCTGTATCAAAGAGAGTTTTGCCGCCCTGACAGTTTATGAAATCCCGTGGTATGACGAGGAACTCAGGGGGGAGAAGGCCATTCGGAGAATTGTGGAGGATGTGTTGGCGGATAAGGACATATTTGCAGTGAGGAACATCACGGAGCGGGAGTGTTTTGAACAGACGGAAGCGGGATACCAGTTAAAGGTTTTTCTGCCCTGCGCAGACAAGAAAGATATCGACTTGTACCAGGCAGCGGCGGATCTTGTGATTAAGACAGGAAACTTCAAGCGCAGCATTCCGCTTCCCAACATACTCCGCAGTTATACGGTGACAGGTGCAAAGTTTGAAGGCGGAATACTGTGTATCCAGTTTGAGAAAGGAAACGGTGAAAATGAATAGGGAAATATTGAATCGACTGAAAACGGCAGGAGAATATCAGAGAAAGGCCATATATGCCCTGTTTCCGGAAAAGGTGGGCAGGCACTTGGACGTGATTGAAAAGGAACTGAAAATGATGGCGGTAGAAATCGCAGCAGATGTGGTGAAAGAATACAGGAAATGCGAGGACAGTGAGCCGGATGATAAGAAAGAACCGGAAGTGAAGAAAGTTGACATTGTATAAAACAGGGGGGCGGACGATGAGGATTATTATCTATACAGGAAAAGGCGGCGTGGGGAAGACCAGTATGGCGGCAGCGACCGCGTCAAAGATAGCAAAAGACGGAAAGAAGGTGCTTATAATGAGCACAGACCAGGCGCACAGTCTGGGGGATTCCTTTGACCAGAAAGTCGGGAAAGAACCGGTGAAAATTACAGAGAATCTCTACGCAGTGGAAATCGACACCGTGTATGAGAGCGAGAAGAGCTGGGGAAATTTAAAGGATTATATCAGACAGCTGCTCACTGCAAGAGGCGGGGGAGGAATTGAAGCGGAGGAGTTATTGGTATTTCCGGGACTGGAAGAACTCTTTTCCATGTTTAAGATATTGGATGTGTACGAGAGTGGAGTCTATGATACAATAAATTGTACCATGCAGGCTTATGACACGATTGTCGTGGATTGTGCGCCCACGGGGGAGACTTTGTCCCTTCTGAAATATCCCGAGCGCCTGTCGGATTTTATGAAAAGGATTCTTCCAATTGAGCGGACAGCGACTAAGACAGTCGGCAGAGTCATCGAGAAGACGATGAAGGTTCCCATGCCAAAGGACAGTGTGTTTGATGACATCGAGTTCCTGATGGAGCGGATGAAGCGTCTGCAGGCGCTTTTGCTGGACAAGGAGATTGTGAGCCTGCGCGTGGTCACGACGCCGGAGAAGATTGTGATCAGCGAGGCGAAGCGCAATTTTACCTGTCTGTATCTGTATCATTATAATGTGGATGCAGTGATCGTAAATCATATTTATCCCCAGCGGGCGATGGAGGGGTATTTTAGCAAATGGATGCAGATGCAGGAGGAAGCTTTGCGGGAAATAGCAGAAAGTTTCAGTGAAGTGCCCCGCTTTTATGTGGAGCTGCAGCAGTGCGAGCTGCGCACTTTGGAGATGCTAGAGCGTCTGGGAGAGCAGATTTTTTGCGCGTGCAATCCCAATGATGTGCTGTTTCAGCGGAAAATATATGAAGTGAACGCGGAGGAAAAAAGTCTCAGAATCTATCTGCCGTTTGCCGACAAAGAAGAGCTGCGGCTCGAGCAGGAGAAGGATGAACTGCTGGTGGGCGTGCGAAACGAAACCCGCAGATTTCCGATACCGCCAGAGTTTGTTGGAATGGAGGCAGCCGGTGCAAAATTTGAGGAAGGGTATTTGAAAATAAGGTTTACAGCGGGAACGATTTGTGGGGGATACGTGAAAAGTAACCAATAACTGCATTTATTTTAAATTTTTAAAAAAATATTGTTGACATTTGACTAGAAATGCGATAATATATATATTGTTCGCAGGAGTGGTGGAATTGGCAGACGCGCAGGCTTCAGGTGCCTGTGGTAGCAATACCGTGTGGGTTCAAGTCCCATCTCCTGCATTTTTTATTGCAGTTCATATCTTTGTAGCCCAAAGATATGTTTGCATAATAAGGTTTCAAAAAATGTTTCCCCAATGAAAGAACTGTATCAACTGAGCCGGGACGAATAGTTTCATTGGAGAGATGAGAATAGAAGCTTGAAAAAGATGTCTTGGATTTGTTTGACGATCTGGGAAGGGCAAGCCCATATGCAGCAAAAAAACGGTCTTAAAAAATAATTTTGCGCCAGTTAAGAAAATAGTAAGAATTCGTCAAGGGTTTTGAAAGGTACAGCCGTTATAATGTTTTATAGAATTCAGAAAAGGAAGGGGATTTCTATGAAACATTTAACGATCACTGTACCTTGTTTTAATTCAGAGCAATATCTGGAGCGCTGCGTCAACTCGCTGGTCATCGGCGGGGAAAATGTGGAGATCATCATTGTCAATGACGGTTCCACAGACCGGACGGGGGAGATTGCAGAGCGATATGCCAGGCAGTTTCCAGATATTGTGACTGTGGTGCACAAGGAAAACGGAGGACATGGCTCCGGCGTCAATGCAGGACTTGCGCTTGCTTCGGGAATGTATTTTAAGGTTGTGGATTCCGATGACTGGCTGGAGAAAGATGCGTATTTAGCACTTTTGGAAAAAATAGAAGGGTGGTGTGAGCAGGGATTTGGTCCCGATCTGCTGATTTGTGATTATACCTATAATCATCTGGAGGAAGGAACTGAGAAGACGATTCATTTCAAGAATGTGTTTCCTGTTGAAAAGGTGTGCACATGGGAGCAAATCGGTGCGTTCCGTCCTTCCCAGTACCTGGTAATGCACACCCTTGTCTACCGCACGGATATTTTGCGGAAATCAAGGATTGTACTGCCGGAGCACACATTTTATGTGGACAACCTGTTTGCGTACTGTCCGCTGCCGTATGTGGAAACGCTCTATTATATGAATATCAATCTGTACCAGTATTATCTGGGACGGGAAGACCAGTCTGTGAATGAGAAGGTGTTGACTGCGCGGATTGAACAGCAGATCAAGGTCACGAAGATGGTGGCGGAGAGCGTGGATTTGAACCAGGTAAAAAGGAAGTATCCGAAGCTTGCAAATTATATGTGCCGCAATATCTCGATTATGATGGCGATTTCTTCGATTCACTTACTGCTCAGGGGTGATGAGAAGGCGCGGACCAGACACTATGAACTTTGGTCGGATATCAAAAGGAGCAATCCAAAACTGTATTATCGGCTGCGCTATACGAAACTCAGCGGTTTTACGAATCTCCCGGGAAAGCTGGGGAAGCTTGCCACGGTGGGCGGCTACCGGCTTGCGAGGAAGATTTATCAGTTCCAATAGCACATAGGAGGAGAGGGAGTATGGCACATATTTATATTGCCCTTGTGGACACGCCGGGATTTTTTGCGTCGCTGATACGGGGATTTTTGCAGCAGAGATATATCCATGTCGTGATTGCGTCGGACGCGGAGTTGAAAGAGGCGTACAGTGTGGGAAGGCGCAATCCGGCGGTTCCGATTTTGGCAGGATTTGAGAAGGAGGATAAGGACAGGATTTTACATACATTTCCATCGGCCTGTTACCGCATCTGTGAACTGGAGTGTACCGACGCGCAGAAAAAGGGGATTATGAGACAGCTGCAGGAGGATTACCAGAGGCGGTTTCATATACACTATGCAGTGATAGGACTGCCTTTCATTCTGCTCAACATTCCGTTTTATATCAGGAATCAGTATACCTGTTCTTCGTATATTGCAAGGATTTTGGAGGAAAATGGGATTCGGATTTCAGAGAAGCACTTTTCTCTTGTGACGCCAAAGGATTTTTATATGTATGAGAAAGTGCGCGTAATCTTTGAGGGGGAGTTATCGAAGATTGCAGTGGGCACTTCGGACGATAAAACAGAGGGAGTTGCCGCGTATGAATAAGAAAAAGGTTCGTGAGCTGATTGTGAATGGAGGCATTTTTGCCGTCGTTATGGCACTGACTTTCTGGAGCGTATTTCGAAATCAGAATTTTGCGGAGATTGCAGAGGCGGTCGGGCAGATGTCGCGGGAGTATCTGGCGGCATCTGTTTTTCTTGCAGTCTTTTTTGTGGCTGGGGAAGGATGCATGATCTGCTATCTGTTAAAGGGAATCGGGGAGTGGACAACTTTGCCGCGCTGTATCTCGTACTCGTTTATCGGTTTTTTCTTTTCGGGAATCACGCCTTCTGCGACGGGAGGACAGCCGATGCAGCTGTATTATATGAAGCGGGACGGGAATTCCCTGTCGGCATCTTCTGTCGTCCTGATGACAGTCGCCGTCATCTATAAATTTGTCCTCGTCCTGATTGGGATTGGAATACTGCTGTTTTGGGGCGCTCCGCTGAGAAATTATCTGCAGGCGTATTATGGATTGTATTTTTTGGGATTATTCCTGAATGTCGTGTTGGTGGCCATACTGCTCAAGGTCATGTTCTCACAGAGGACAATCAGAAAATGTTTTTATCAGATTGAGAATATCATGGTGCGTTTTCGTTTGTGGAGGAGGACAGAAGACCGGAGGGAGAAGGTGGAGCAGTTTTTGTCCGGCTATCAGGAGACAGTTGCATTTCTGCGGAGTCATAAAAGGCTGATTGGAGTGACGATTGCGGGCACTTTTTTACAGCGGTTCAGTGTGTTTGTGCTGACGTACGCGGTGTATCGCGGTCTGGGGCTCTCTGGTGTGGCGATGCTGGACGTTGTGCTGGTGCAGGCGGCGGTCTACATTGCGGTGGACATGCTGCCGATTCCCGGCGCGCAGGGGATTACAGAGGCGATGTACCGGTGTGTGTTTCAAAATATTTTTGTTGGGAAATATCTGGTGGTGTCGGTGTGCATCGCGCGGGGAGTCAGCTTTTATCTGATGCTGCTGGTTGGGCTGGTGGTGTTTTGTGTGGTGAGGCTCGAAAGAAATTCGTAAGAATTTGTTAACAGTTTTGAAAAAGCACGCTGCTATAATGGTTTTCAGAGAGGAGGCAGAGAATATGCCAGTGAAAAATGTGAAATCAGAGTACATCGTACAGACGAATCAATTGACGAAAATCGTTGATGGCAAGGAGATTGTGAAGGAGGTCAGTATCCATGTGAAGAAGGGGGAAATCTATGGATTTCTCGGTCCGAACGGCGCGGGGAAGACGACGGTGATGAAGATGCTCACCAACCTCTGGAAGCCGACTTTCGGGACGGTGGAGCTGTTCGGGGAAACACTGACGCCGACGTCCTATGATGTGCTAAAGCGAATGGGGAGTATCATAGAGTTTCCGTGTTTTTATGAGCATATGAGCGGGCGGGAGAATCTGCAGCTGCACTGTGAATATATGGGGTATTATGTGCCTGACAGTGTGGATCATGCCTTGAAGATGCTCGGACTGCTGGAGGCTGGGGATCAGCAGGTGAAACGGTATTCTCTGGGAATGAAGCAGCGATTGGGTATCGCCCGC
The DNA here is from genome assembly GCA_947178035.1 of uncultured Lachnospiraceae bacterium. Taxonomy (GTDB): domain Bacteria; phylum Bacillota; class Clostridia; order Lachnospirales; family Lachnospiraceae; genus COE1. The sequence continues at coordinate 6,626 of CAMWXA010000035.1, forward strand.
GCAATTTTGTGCAGACCAGAACTTCTGGTGCTCGATGAGCCGACGAACGGGCTGGACCCGGCGGGAATGAAACAGCTTCGGGATCTATTTAAAATGCTGTGTGCGGAGTATGGAATCACGATTATCATTTCCAGTCACATACTCTCCGAGGTGGAGAGTATTGCGGATACGGTTGGTGTCATTGACCATGGCAGGATGATGAAAGAGATTTCCATGCAGGAGATTTCTGAGAGGAATACGGCGTACATTGAGCTTGCGGTGGAGGATACGAAAAAGGCGTCGTATGTCCTGGCTGACAAGCTGGAATTGAAGAATTTCAAGGTGGTTGACGGGCGCACAATCCGCATTTATGACGATGGGGCTGACACGGGTGTGCTGTCAAAGACTCTTGCGCTGAACGATATAGCGATTCAGTTTATCGGCAGAAAATCGGAGAGTCTGGAGGATTATTTCCTGAAAGTGACGGGGGAGGGAAACGGATTATGATGAAATTGATTCGATTGGAGTGGAAGAAAAATAATGTCTTAAAATATATCCGGAATGCAGTGATTACGACGGCAGTCATAGCGATTCTGATTGTGATGATGGCAGGGGAGCTGGTGAGATCAGCCGACGAAATTGATGCGGAGTATTTGTACGGGAAAGGCATTCTGGGAACGACTGTGGAGCTTTTTGTCCACATGGTTTATATCGTATTTACAGGGATTATGCTTGCGTCCTTTATTGTAAGTGCTTATGCGAAAAAGACTATGCATCTGATGTTTTCCTATCCGATTAACCGGAAGAAAATTTTATTGTCCCAGATGGCTGCGGTGTGGATTTTTAACTTCCTTGCGATGATTGTCAGCAAGTTGTCGATTTATATGATTCTTGTATTGACAAGTTCTTTTACGGAGATATCGACTGTGGATATTTCGTTTGGGGAGCTGTCGTTTTGGTTGGATATCCTGCTTGGATCGGCAGTGATGGTGAGCATTTCCTACATTGCTTTGCCGATTGGAGTGCAATTAAAATCCTCAAAAGCGACAATCATAGCAAGTGTCATCATTGTCTGTCTGACACAGGGGAATGTGGGCTCGGTAAGATTGGTCAATAATATACCATTTATCGTGATATTATTTGTGATATCAGTATTGTCAGTATATTTGTCCGTCTACAATGTGGAGACGAAAGATTTGTCATAGCGCTTTTGCATTCACTTTTTGGCTTGTCTGTAAAAGAAGCGGCGATTCAATCTGGTGAACCTATGTAATCTGTGGTAGAATAGCATAAAGACGGTTCTTTATATCAGACAGAGCAGCCGGAAAGGAACGATGTACAATGAAGATACTATTAGTTGAGGACGATGCAGAAATCAGCGAAATGCTGAAAAACTTTCTTATGACGGAAAATTTTGAGGTGGTCACTGCCTATGACGGGGAGAGCGCCTGCCAAAAATTTTTTGCAGACGAGTACAGTATCGTGCTGCTGGACCTGATGATTCCCAAAATCAGCGGAATGGAGGTCATGAAAACCATAAGAGCATCCAGTACTGTGCCGATTATGATTCTCTCCGCAAAGGATACGGATTCAGACAAGACGCTGGGACTCGGTCTGGGAGCGGACGATTATGTCACCAAGCCGTTTTCGGTCACGGAGGTGCTTGCCAGAATCAAGGCGAATATCAGGAGAAGTACGCAGTATGCTGCGGGCACGGCTGCGGAGGAGGATATCATCACGAAAGGGGAGCTTGCACTCAACACAAGTGATTATTCCGTGCTGAAAAACGGAGAGAAAATCGAGCTGACGGCCAAGGAGTTCGAGATTTTAAAGCTGCTGATGAAAAATCCGAAGAAAGTCTACACGAAAGAACAGATGTATTCGCTGGTATGGAATGATGCCTATATGGGAGATGAGAACGCGGTCAATGTCCATATCAGCAGACTGCGCAACAAGATTGAGGACAATCCCCGCGAGCCAAAGTATGTCGTCACGGTGTGGGGAATCGGATACAGACTGGGGGACGTGAAATGAACAGGGGGATGCGGGCGCAGCTGAAAGAAATCAGCGCGAAACTGTCGGATATCCTGAAAAACGACAGTGATGAACAGGTTATGATTTTCACGGACGACAAAGTGCTGATGGAGTTGTGCGGGCAGATTAATCTGCTGCTGCTGGACCGGCAGAAAATGAAAGCGGATTTCAGAAAACAGGAAATAGCCTCCAAGAAAATGCTCGCAAATATCTCACATGATATCAAGACACCGCTGACGGTCATTCTGGGGTATCTGGAGATTATGCGTTTAAGAAATTCTCAGAGTGCGAATCCTGCACCATCTGGTGCGGAAAGTGACCTTTGCGTGCAGGGCAGTTACGGGGACGAGACACTGGAGAAAGTGGAGGCAAAGGCAAAACAGGTGATGGAGCTGATTGACCAGTTTTTTACACTGGCGAAGCTGGAGGCTGGGGATAAAAAGATAGAGATGGCAAAAATCAACATCAATGAGTTGTGTCGTGAGAATGTGCTTGGTTTTTATGAGCTTTTGATTCAGAAGGATTTTGAAGTGGAGATTTCCATTCCGGAACAGGCTGTTTTTGTGCTGGGGGACAGAGAGGCGATTGGAAGAATCTTGAGCAATCTTCTGTCAAATGCCATACGCTATGGCAGTGACGGGAAGTATATCGGATTTTTTCTGCGGGAGGAGAACGATGAGGTCTGCATAGATGTTGTGGACAGGGGAAAGGGAATCGAAAGACAGTTTGCGGCCAGCGTGTTCGAAAGACTTTTCACAATGGAGGATTCCCGCAACCGCAGCATTCAGGGAAACGGGCTTGGGCTTACCATTGCCAAAAATCTTGCAAACCAGATGGGCGGCGATATTCTGCTGGAAAGCGAACCTGGCGTGCGGACGGTGTTTACGGTGAAATTGAAGCGGTATTGATTGGCTCAAGGAATACGATTTTGTGTGAAATTGTCTAAACGATAGAAAACACATTGATTTGGTGGTATACTAGAAGATAGTAGAAAGGCAAAAAGTGATAGGAAATTTCGAGGAGAAAAAAATGGAACATTATCTTACAGAAATTTGTATTGAACGGTTGAGACATCTATCCAATATAGTTATCTCTTTAAATGTGGAACAGCGGCAGAATTTGATCATAACTGGTAAAAATGGATCCGGAAAGACATCTTTACTCATTGCATTGCAAAAATATTTACAAGCAATCAATGACAAGCGATATAACGAATTGACTGAACACTATATTCCCAGATTGTCGGAGATAGAAGAGCGTTTAAACAAGGCAGAGACAGAAATAGAAAAGCTTGAAATTAAAAAAAGCAATGAGTTTGCTTTGGACCAGGTAAAACAGTACGCAGAAGGCATAAGGATATCATTTAATGATTGTGAGCATTTGGAGACTTTGTACGAACAGGGCGATTTTATAACTGCATATTTTCCGGCAAACAGAAGGACACAGATAATGCGGTCTCAAGGAGTTGAGGATATAAAATTAGCTGCTTTTTATAATATTTCTTCTGAACCAGGCCAGCTTCTTCTTAAATATATGGTGCATCTAAAGACACAGCAGGCTTATGCAAGAAACGAAGGCGATATAGTAATGGTGGACAGAATTCAGGAATGGTTTAACCGATTTGTGGATGCTTTACGGATTTTGCTGGATAATGACTCGATTAAGTTGGAATACGACTATAAAGAATATGATTTTAAGATTCGTGAATCGGGCAGGAATCCGTTTCGTCTGCAGGAACTTTCAGATGGATATTCTTCAGTTATCCAAATTGTATCGGATTTGATTTTAAGAATGGATAAAAATTGGCTCCTGGGCAATGAAATAAGTCAGTATGATACAGAGGGAATTGTACTGATTGATGAGATTGAAACCCATCTTCACATTGGTCTGCAAAAGAAGATTATGCCGTTTTTAACAGAATTTTTCCCAAGGATTCAGTTTATTGTTACGACGCATTCGCCATATATTTTAAATTCTCTCTCAAATGTCAAAGTATATGATTTGGAAAATTGTATAGAGTTAGAAGATTTATCTGCATATTCTTCAGATGATCTTGCAGAAGGGTATTTTTGTGAAGATGAATATTCAGATAAATTAAAAGATAAAATCAACAGATATAGATATTTGAAAGAAAAGTCAGATTTAACGGAGGCTGAACGTGCAGAGCGAGCCAGACTGCGAAGCGAATTCCGGAGTATTCCGCAAGGATTATCACGGGAAATAGCAGATATATTTTATGATATAGAAGGAACGCGATTATGATAAGGGTGGAGCGGAGAGAAACAGAAAAATCGAAAGAAGCCATTGATTCATTAAAAAGAGAAAAATCAAAAAACGGTTCTTATAATACATTGGAAGTAAATAAGGCGTTAAGAGAAATGTTTCATGGTAAATGTTATATTTGTGAAAATAAACAGGTTACTTCTTTTCAAATTGAGCATTTAAATCCACATCGTGGAAATGTGGATTTAAAATATGATTGGAATAATCTCTTTCTGGTTTGTGCACATTGTAATAATACAAAGCTGGATAGATTTGCGCCTATCCTTGACTGTACAAAAGAAAATATCGAGGAGTTGATTGCTTTTCGGAAAAAGGGATATTTTGGAACAGATGAGAAGCTGATTTTTGATATGCTGGATTTCAGAATAGAGACACAAAATACAGTAAAGCTGCTACAAGAAGTTTATTATGGTTCTACGGCTCAAAAGAAAATGGAAGCTGCAATATTGAGAAGAATTTTAAGAAAAGAACTTTCGGAATTTAAGGAATATGTCCGCGAATATAAGGAAGCGGAAGAGGAAGAAAAAGAAGATTTGAGGTGTCTTTTACAGCAGCACCTAAAGGATAGCTCACCATTTGCGGCTTTCAAGAGGTGGTTGATAAGGGATAATAAAGAAGCATATCCAGACTTATTTATGTACATAGATTGTGGAAACTGCTGATGAATGATGAAAGATGGAAAGCGTGGAAGGAGCAGCAGAGTTTTGTGCAGCTGTAAAAAATAGCAGTGAACAGCGATTATAAGTATCGATGTTCACTGCTTTTTCTGTTTTGGACAAAATATATATTACATCAGTGCTTTGCAGTAAAGGTGTCCTTGGAACTCATGAAACAGACTTTCTTCTTTCTTGGTCATGAAGACAGTCAGCTCATTTCCATGGAAGGACAGCTGGAACTGTACACAGCCCACATAAGCATCAATGATATGTGCTTTGATGTGTAATGTTCCGTCGAATAGCCATGCGCCGCTTGCGGCATACCGCAGGTTATAGACTGGAAAGATTCCTGTCTGCATTTTTCCGATGCCAAAGCGGACATCGTAGGCTGCATGTTTATAAGTAAAGGACAGCGTGCCGACGTCTTCACTGAGATGGACACTGAAACGTTGAAAATCAGATGCTTCGGTCTGTACCTGAAAAACTTTTCCATTAATATCAGAAAAATTTTCTGGTGCGGCGGCACTTTCTAAGGGCTTGACCGCGAGGGTGGCGAGCGTGCTGCGAAGGTTTTGTTCTGCTTCCTGATGATATGGGAGCGCTGCTTCCTGGATGTGAGGAAGAATTTCTTCGTACAGCGCGTCGTAAATCTGCTGGTTGCCGCCCTGTATGCTCTGCGTATCCGCTGTGGTCACGCAGATGAGATCATAGTCAGGCAGGAAGATGATGAGCTGTCCACCCATGCCGTAACAGGTAAATCCATTTCTTTCATTGCGCCAGAACTGCAGTCCGTATCCCTGCGCTTCGCTTGGGAGTGGAGCTGGTACACAGTTTGCAGTTAACGGGGATACCGCCAGATCAATGTAAGAGGGCGATAGAAGCTGCTCTCCGAGGACAAGTCCTCTGTGCGCGATAAAATAGCCGAACTTCATCAGATCTGATGGGAGTGCAACCAGACCGCTGCCGCCCATCGATACCCCAAAAGGATCTTTGATCATATACGATTCGTTTGAGAAGCCGAGTACATGGAGTTTTTCTTTGATGTAATCGAGCATATCCTGTCCGGTCAGCTTTTCCACCAGAGCACAGAGCGTGTGCGCCGCTGACGTGTCATAGTGAAACAGGGTTCCGGGCGGATGCGTGGGCTGTACGGTAAAGAAGCTGGCTACCCAGTCGGACGACATGTCAAGCTTGTATGTGGTGGATGCGTGGCATGTGCGCATCATCAGCATATCTTTGATGGTCATCAGGGCAATCCATGGGTGTATGTTCTCTCTGTCAGGCAGTTTTTCGGGAAAGTACTGCACAATGGGATCTTCCAGTGATAGTTTTCCTTCATCGACAAGCAGACCGATTGCGATGGAGGTGAAGCTCTTGCTGATGGAAAACATGCGGTGCAGGCTGTCTGCAGTGCAGGGCGCATAATATCCCTCAAAAACCAGCTTGTCATGGCGCATGAGAAGAAGGCTGTGCATGGGAATCTGCCGTCTTTGCAGTCTGTCTGTAAATCGAATAATACATTCGCTGGGAATGCCGGTTTCTTCCGGTGTGGCTTTTTCAAAATGAAGCATGTGGTTGTCTCCTTTCACAATGGATAATTGTTTTCTGTTATTATAGCATATTCCAGAAAAATTTTCTTCTGGTAATCATACAAATTGTGACGCAAATCTAACGGAGAGCATTTTTCAAACACGGAAGGAACAGCCTCCAAATTGTGATGGATAACTGGGAATGGGTGTAGTATAATAGACAGGGTAGAAAACGATCACTATACAGATAAGGAGATTTTACGATGGCGTTTACTTTGCAGATCAAACAAAAGAAACTGTTTGGAAAGACAGTCCTTGACCTTCCCTCCCTGGCGAATGCCTGTGGACTGTGTTACGGCTCGAACAATGACTTTTATATTTTGCAGGAAGGCGAGCAGGATCGGGGGACGGCTGTTTTGTACAATCCGAACCGGATTGGGCGGGGGATTTTTTACAATGGGTCTAAAGCGGATGAAGGATACTATGAGGTGAGCTATAACATTCCGACAACCAGAGCGGAAATCGCAGACTTTGCCAGACTTGTAAGTGAGATGGAGCGGCGGCTGGACAAAGTGGAGATGTACTGTGTGGAGGAAGAGAGGACTTTCACCAGCGGGGAGCTGGAGCAGGGGATTAGGCAGTTTGCCGCGTTCAGCTTAAAGTCGTTAAAACAGTTTTGTGGGAATAAAGAGTATCAGAAGTATATACTCACTTTGGCGCGCTGGCCCTACACGATTACAGAGGATAAGGTCGCTGCGTGGGAGACATGTGAGGACCTCACTGATTTTGAACAGACGCTACATAATCTGCAGTCTATGGATGTCTATTATGCCAAACCAAGACTTCTGCAGAAAAGTGACAGCAATGAGATAGGGGCTTTTTATGCGCTGACAGAGGAGTGTGAGAGTGTGTTTCCTGTCCGTGCAGATGGATTTTTGAATCTGGATGAGATCAAAGTGGCAGAAGGGTTTGTTCAGTTTGTGCTCTACAGTGAACAGCGTGTGATGGACGGGCTGTTTTCATATGAACGGTTTGTGGAAGAACTTCAGGTGCAGGACGTCCGCCAGTTTGATGCGGATCATATCTTGATTCCGCCTATGAGTAAAATGGATCTCGAGAAGCTGGCAGAGAAGTTTCGTGGAAGATGACTGATATGAATTTTAAGAGAATGGTTTTATAATTTATTAGAATGGAGAATTAGACATGGAAAGAAATCAAAACGAAGAGCGAAGGGAGTTTATTGCATTATTTTGCAGGGAAAATGATCTGGATAAGATCAGAAATACATTGAGTGACTCTCTCGGACTGCCAAGGCAGGAGAGTGGGAATTTATTGTCGTTTGCCAGCCAGAACTGCAGGTTTGAGGTGCTGATCGTACTGCGCTCCATGGGAGAGGAAGCAGAGACTTTTGTACAGGAGCATAAGAAAGCAGTACAAGGTTTTTTTGCCAGCATTGAAGATGCGGAGGAAGATATTAAGATTAATCTGTGCCACTACCTTCAGCAGGCTGGGGCATTTGTCTCTGTTATGGCGGAAGCGAAGGATGCACAGGCGGATCTGCATAAGGAACTGCAGCAGATTATCGGTATCGTGCAGGATGCAATGCAATCGTTAGATAGTGTTCTTGTTGTGGAGCGGGGAACGGTTGCGCTGAATAAGGAGAATAGAGTGATTCTGGCGGGTGATGGAAGCAGTGAGGTGGAGAGGTATTTTCCGTTTACTTTGGATGAGAATCCGAAGCGTTTGGAGGGCTGTACTGACAGACAGAAAATGCGCCGGTTTGAGAACATGAAATATTTGTTTGACAGAGGAATTTATGTGATGGAGCTTCCAGTCAACGGCGATGACGAGGAAATAACAATCAGAAATAAGGAAGAGGTCGTGCGCAGAATGCTGGGACTTCTGATTGTTTCCCTGTACTCAGAGTCAATGCTGAATCCAGAAGAAAATATGGATGTGGCGCAGGCGCGGGAATTTATTGCACGGGTTATGGATTGTTATGCGATCAGAAATCCGGAAGAAATCCTTACACCGGAGGAACTTGCGTACATACGGGACGATAACCCGGAAGAAAAAACAATGATTAACTATTCTTGGAATTATGAGCATCTGTATACACTGGAATGGGTGCTGGGACTCGCGGACTGGACGGATCCGGTTACGATCTGTGATGTGCCATTGACAGTGCGCAGTATTCATGCGGATGTGTTTGCGTCCATTGGGGATTTTTGTGAAAAAACAGTGATGCGCTCCAAAAAGGAGATTCTGGATAAGACGGATCTGGTTTACCGGATGGATTGGGCGGCAGTGGACGCAAGATGCCACAGGATGACAGGACCAGCGGGAATCGACCACGGTGTGATACAGGCAAGGCATAAGACGCTGAACTGGATGATTGGATTCTTAGATGCGGAGTGGGACGATGTGGATACACCGACATAGGTGTGCAGCAATAAGATATTTGTATAATATATTTTGTGATGGTGTTAGTCAACATGATTATAAGAATCAATATATGTGGAGGAACGTGGTGAAGAAAGCAGGTTTCATACGAGTAATTTTGAGTCTGAGTCTGATTTTGATAGTCATTATTATGATTAAAGCGAATATAAAGGATTATGTGTCAGAAAAGATGGAGTTTTCCACAGAAGAAGCAGTTGATGATAAGCAATGGAATGATGAAGTACAAAACAATCTGGCGCCAACTGTTGCGATGGGGGAGGCAGGAAACGAAGATATTAATATGCTTAAAGATCAATTAAGGATATTTTTAAGTACAAATTGTTTGGAATATCTTTCTTTTTTGCCAGAAGAAACGCCAATTTTTGCCTATGAAGGAATCACAGAGTATGGCATAAGAAGTGATAGGTTTGCGTTGTACAAAGAAACGATAGAGAAAGATATTGTTTTTGTAAACATGGTCTTTGTTGAAAAGGAAGCGGAAAATGTTTATATATGGGGAGAAGAAGAATTGGTTTTGATTGGCACGCTGGATAATGCGAAAATGATATTATCAGAAAGTCAGGTTGATGAATCATACAACAATTTAAATTTAAAAAATATGGAAACGGAAGAATTGCTTGATAGGGTTATGGAAGTATTGATGCAGAATGGATATAGCCAGTCAAACCTAATATATGACGGTATAATTGAATTTTTGAACAGAGATTATTGTATGATAAGCTCCTTCGATGACTTTGAAGATCATATTTTAAGGAAGCAGGAATATTATATTGACAGCCGAGATGGATATATTTATCGTGTGGAAGAAAATGCGGATTTTTTGAGAACGGAACTATATTATATTGGAAATCTGTGAACGAAAACGGATCTTAAAAATATGAGGAGACAGTAAAATGTTTTGAAAATTTTGCACACATATTAATCGTTATTTTGTGAATTTAGGGAGTGCGAAAATGCCGCGCAATTGGCTCCAGGTATATTGCTATTCTCATACAAGCATTATTTACGGTTGTATTGCTGGCGGTTTGCATGATAGTAAAAGTCACTCTGATAGAGAATATACGGTTGATGGAGAAGTCAGCATTAATTTTAGGAATTATTTTTCTGGTTTTAACAGTGACAGGCGGTGGATATGTTATTATAAACCATGGACAGGCGAATGCCGGATATGCAGTTGTTCCAGGGATTTGGACGATGGTATGCTTTGGATATTACCGAAGGAAAAATAGTACTGATAATTGGAAATAGTGGGGGATAGGGTTGCAAATTTGCTATTATTATCAAATATTGAACACAGGCATTGTATATGAAAAGGGCAAAACAGGCGGGAGGATATGGAAGCCGGGTGAGCGCAGGCGTCTTCGGGAGGAGTTGTTCTTCTGGAGAGATATATTAGAATATGTATCAATGGAGGAAAAAGGTATCGATTGCTCGGAACGATTATTTCGTGCTATGAACAGCATGTGTGAGAAGTACAAATTGCCAAACTATGAGAGAATCTTAAAGCTGAAAGAAGAGATTGTAAAAGATACATGTGTATTTGAGACAGACAAAGAGGAAGAGATAAAAATAAATCAACTCATATTGAAATTACTGAATGATGCAGAGAAAAATTTAAGACACTTTAAGGGGAAAGCAATGGTACATAGGATTCTGTGCATTCTCCATAACTTTCCCAAAGTAATGCATGGAAACAATATTTTAAGCAGGAATTGCCATCCTATATCCTATCAAAATGTATGGACTTACGCCCAGGGTTACATGAATGATAAGATGCGGGAGGAATATGGAAAATACTTGTTTTAATGATTTTAAAGTATATGGAAAAAGGCAAGGAGAAGTACACAATGATCAAACCAAGACATCTTGAAAAGATTTATGTTCCGGTTGATGAAAAAGGAATGGATGGGGAAATTGTCTGTGAGTGCGGGTGCAGAGCGTTTAAAATCCGATACTTCGGCGAGTTTTATAACAAATACAAAATGGCAGTAACGAAATATGAGAACAAATTTGGGCAGGCGGTGAGAGCTGTTTGTGCGGATTGCAAAACAGACTATCTGTTGTATGATTTTTCGCTGCATGGTTATGATGGGCTGTTCGGTGGAGATGGAATTGCTGTTCCCGATGAAATGTTTCGTGACTTCATAACAGAAATGGACAATTTGTTTGAGATAAAAATGTTTCTCGAATACGATGATGAAGATCAATTCCTTGAGGAAGTTGTGAATGCAGAGTATTTTCAAGAAGAATTTCATTTTACAATGGCTGACCGGGCAAGTATCTGGAGCTGGGTTGTCATTGAATTGAAGGGGACTTCATCGGGAACCGTTTACAAAGACTTTGTAAATGAAGAGTTAGCATAATAATACAGGGTGTCGATAAAACAGCAATATCAGTGAAACATTTGCTTCCGCCTCTAAAAATGATGTATTTTCCAATTAACCGTCGGTTCGATTCTGGTACTATATAAGTGAAAGCTTTCAAAGAACTGTATTTTACCATTCACGGAGGGAACTATGGAACAGGAAAAAGTTTCGGCGCTGGTGGAAGAGAATATGAAGACCATCTTCGCTTATGCGCTTTCGCGGGTATCCCATAAGGAGGATGCGGAGGACCTGGCCGGTGATATTATTCTTGCCATCTTAAGCAGCGCACACAAGATTCGGGATGACAATGCCTTCTTCGGCTATATATGGGCGATTGCGGCCAACACCTACAAAAAATATCTGTATAAAAAGAGCCGCCTTCACTATGAGGATCTGGGTGAGGAGGCTGCTGATGAAAAGGATTTTGTCAATGACATTTTGCAGACTGAGCAGTTTTGTGCGCTTCGCCGGGAGCTTGCGCTGCTTTCCAGGGAATATCGGGAATGTACTGTCGCTTATTACTTTGAGGGACTTTCCTGTGCGGAAACCGCATCCAGGCTTCATATCTCGCTCGAAATGGTGAAATATTATTTGTTCAAGACACGAAAAATATTGAAAGAAGGAATCAGTATGGAAAGAGAGTTCGGAACGAAAAGCTATCAGCCTGCGAAGTTTGACTCTGTATCTTATACACATATCCTAGCCCACCAGACGGACTCCTATCACGTATGCAG
>CAMWXA010000036.1 GCA_947178035.1 uncultured Lachnospiraceae bacterium
TGCTCCTAACGCTGTACTACTCATGTTCATTTCCTCCATTTCCTATTTTGTTTTTTGACCATAACAAAAGGACACTTCCCTAAAATTTTCTTTTAGAAAAATGTCCTTATCGTACAAAATATTAACTTGAACTGACACGAGTTTAATTTAAAATCATTTATTTTAACCCTTTAAGAGAGTTTATTTTGTCGTACTCTTGTCGTACCATACTATCTTTAAGTCCGCAAACCCTTGATTTTACTGGTTTTCTTTACCGAGCGTTTTCATTGTCGGGAAGGCGAGCACATCTCGAATCGAAGGAGAGTTCGTCATCATCATAACCATTCTGTCGATACCAAACCCAATACCTCCTGTCGGCGGCATACCGATGCTGAGTGCATTCAAAAAGTCCTCATCTGTATGGTTTGCTTCCGCATCCCCTGCTGCCAGAAGCTCCTCCTGCGCAGCAAAGCGTGCCCTCTGGTCAATCGGGTCATTCAGCTCCGAATAAGCGTTTGCCATCTCCCAGCCGTTCATGAAGAACTCAAAGCGCTCCACATACTCGGGATTCTCCGGCTTTTTCTTGGTCAGCGGGGATATTTCAATCGGGTGGTCCATGACAAAGGTCGGCTGAATTAAGTGCTCCTCAACGAACTCCTCGAAAAACAGATTCAAAATATCACCCTTCTTGTGATGTTCTTCAAATTCCACATGCTTCTCCTTCGCAGCGGCCCTTGCTTCCTCCAAGGTGTGAATCTCATTGAAATCAACGCCGGAATACTTCCTGACTGCGTCCACCATCGTGATGCGCTCAAACGGCTTTGACAAATCCATCTGGTGCTCGCCATATGTGAGAATCTCTGAACCTGTCACCTCTTTTGCCACATAGCGGTAAAGATTCTCTGTCAGGTCCATCATGCCGTGATAATCAGTGTACGCCTGATACAGCTCCATCAACGTAAACTCAGGATTGTGCCGCGTGTCAAGTCCCTCATTGCGGAACACGCGGCCGATCTCGTAGACGCGCTCCATGCCGCCCACGATCAGTCTCTTTAAGTACAGCTCCAGCGAAATGCGCAGCTTCAAATCCTCGTCGAGCGCATTGAAGTGTGTCTCAAACGGTCTTGCCGCTGCACCGCCTGCGTTTGATACAAGCATCGGCGTCTCCACCTCCATAAAGCCCTGGTCATCCAGATAACGGCGAATGCTGGAGATCACCTTGGAACGCTTGATAAAAGTATCCTTCACCTCGGCGTTCATGATCAAGTCCACATAGCGCTGGCGATAGCGTGTATCGGTGTCTGTCAGCCCGTGAAATTTTTCCGGAAGAATCTGTAAGCTCTTTGATAACAGTGTCACTGACGCAGCGTGAATGGACATCTCGCCTGTCTTCGTCTTAAATACCTCTCCGCTGATACCAAGGATATCTCCCACATCATATTTCTTGAAGTCTGCATAGGGCTCCTCCCCAATGCTGTCCCTTGCGACATAGCACTGGATGCTTCCCTTTAAGTCCTGTATGTTGCAGAATGACGCTTTTCCCATGACACGCTTAAACATCATGCGGCCTGCAATCGTCACATTCGTTCCCTCCAGCGCGTCAAAATTGTCTTTTACGTCCTGGCTGTGATGTGTGACATCAAATCTGGTGATCTGAAACGGATCCTTTCCTGCTTCCTGCAATGCCGCAAGCTTCTCCCTGCGTATCCTTAAAAGCTGGTTGATATCCTGCTGCTGGTTACTCTGATTCTTTTGATTGTTCTGACTATTATTCTCCTGTGACACAAAAATTTCTCCTCTCATTATCTCTCACTCACCAGAATAATGACTCTGCCATTCTTCCCGCATGACGCCTTAGAAGTTCTTAGGCGGTGTCCTTTAGCGCCTTAGAACTTTAAAGACTTCATGCTTTATTCCGGCTTGTAAATATCTAATATTGTATACTCAATCACTCCCGCTGGAGCCTCCACTGTCACGACATCACCTCTTTGGGCGCCAAGCAGCGCTTTACCGAGCGGCGACTCGTTGGAAATTTTTCCTTTCAGGCTGTTTGCCTCCGTCGCACCCACAATCTTAAACTCCATCTCGTCGTCAAACTCGTTGTCCTTCACCTTGACTGCAAGTCCGAAACTGACTCTGTCAAGATCGTGTCCGTCCTCATCCAGATCGCCGACTTCCACGTTTTTCAGGATTTTCTCGAGCTCCTCGATGCGAGCCTCGATGTCGCGCTGCTCATCCTTAGCCGCATCGTACTCCGCATTCTCCGAGAGATCCCCCTGCTCTCTTGCTTCCTTGATCTTCTGCGCTACCTCTTTTCGTTTGACGACTTTGAGCTCGTGCAGCTCATCCTCATATTTTTTCAATCCCTCACGTGTCAATAAATTCTTCTTTGTTTCCATGTGATTACTCCCTTTCACTACTTCATATTTTTTATAATAATAACAGCGAAACCTGATATATTCCTGTTCGTTATAAACTAGCATATTATAGCCTTTTTTAAGTGTCATGTCAAGATATTGAAACGCATTCTCAACCCTGTAAAATGAAACTCTAACTACCCGGTAAATCAGAAAAAATCATGCTCCAAATGAATGCTCTTCAGCAATCCTCAAAAACCACTGATTCCCAGATCTTCAAAATCCGCCTCTATGTTGGTATAATACCGGGATGATTCCGTGATCAGCCCAAGTGCCTTGTCGGTCAGATAGAAGTTCGTATCCCATTCACTCCGCCTGTCAAAATGGTTCATCCAATACTCGCCTGTATCATTCTCCCAGAACCACATACAATGAAAAGCACCACTGTCAATGAAAGCCTCCAGATCCCAGTCCTCCCCGACGACATCGCAAAACTGCAGCACTTTTCCCGTGTGCATGTCGATCGTAATACCATTCTCCCACTCATTCGGGTGATTGGCACCCCGAAAAGAATTGAATTCGTATATGCGCATGGAGAGATAATTCTCATCCATTCTTGTAATGATATAATTCCGGTCAATGCTCCCATACATATGCCCCTGCGGCTGAAACGTCCCCACATTGCCGCCACTGGAGTACAGAAAGGATTCTCTCATGCGGCTATTGATGGAAGCCTGCAGCTTTTTCATCTCTGCGTCATCATCTGCACCGGACAGACGAACCTCCGGATACGTGTAGGAATAAAAAAAGGCATCTCTTATCAAAACATTGACAGAATCCTGCAGACTTTTCATCTCTGCGTCGTCATATGCCGCATACATACTAATCCTGGGATACAATATTGTTATATACATATCCAGACGTTCATCCTCATAGGTATACAACATCGTCCACAAATCATACGAATCGGTCTCACCCCTCTGTTCATGAGGGCACATCTCAATGCGTTCATCGCGCTCAACTGGTCCGCTCTCTGCACAATAACGCACCGGATATGGAAGCTGCATCTCCCCGGAAACAGCATGAACATACACACTGTCTGCTCTCATCTTTGTGACAAAATCAGAGTCCTCATTCTCTGACCAAACCAAATCCCCTGCAAGAACCGGCTCATACTGACCGTCAAATGTATACCATCCGCTGTCCTCATCATAAGCGTACGACAGCCTTTCCATCCAGAGGTTTCCTTCTCCCTCCAGCAATAGTTCACAATCATGACTCCCGCCGCTCCCAAGGGCCGCATCACTGTCATCCCCGGCAGTGCCAAAATACACCTGATACGTACCCTCAATTCCATGCCCGCGGAGTCCTTCCTGAATGTAAAGCAGCATCTGCTGATAAACCTCCGGCAATGTTGACGACGACACTTCTTCTGATAAAATCGTCTCTTCCGATAATGCTGCTTCTTCTGGCAATGACACTTCCCCTGTATGGTTCCCTGTACTTTCAAGAGCCGCTTTCTCCGTGCTCCCACATCCTGTCAGCAAAGCCGCCAGCAACGCGCAGATGCTCCCTGCACAGAATAACTTACTCCCTTTCCGCATGGGACACCCCGCTTTCCAGAAACATTTTCTGAATCCCTGCGACAAGCTCTGCATAAGTCTCCATCTCATTCACCATCCTGCGCAGCTTTGCCGAATGCGGATAGCCAGCCGTGTACCATGCCACGTGCTTCCGCATCTCGCGCACAGCAATATACTCTCCCTTACAGTCGAGCTGCAGCCTGGCATGTTTTAAGATTGTGTCACATACCTCTTCCCTGGATGGTCTCTCTGGCACGATGCCTGTGTCAAGATAGCTGTTGATTTCACGAAATATCCACGGATTTCCGCGGCTTGCCCTGCCCACCATGATGCCGTCGCAGCCCGTTTCTTCCAGCAGTCTTGCCGCCGAGACAGCGTCGGTCACATCTCCGTTTCCGATGACCGGAATGCGCACCGCCTGCTTGACCTGTCTGATGATATCCCAGTCCGCCTTCCCAGAATAGTACTGCTCCCTGGTTCTGCCGTGCACTGCGACCGCCGCCGCACCGTTCGCCTCAGCAATCTGCGCAATCTCCACGGCATTGACGGTATCGTCGTCAAATCCCTTCCTGATCTTTACCGTAACAGGCTTTGTGACCGCGTGGGAAACGGCGTAAATGATTTCCCCGGCAAGCTTAGGATCTTTCATCAGGGCGCTTCCCTCGCGATTGTTGACCACCTTCGGCACAGGACATCCCATATTGATGTCGAGTATGGCAAACGGGCGCTCCTCGATGCGCGCCGCAGTCTCTGCCATAATAGCCGGATCCGAGCCAAACAGCTGCAGCGATACCGGCATTTCCTCCGGGTGAATCTCCATCAGCGCTTCTGTATTTTTGTTGTTGAAATGCACTGCCTTGGCGCTGACCATCTCCATGCACAAAAGTCCCGCTCCCAGCTCCTTACAAATCAATCGAAATGGCAGGTCTGTAACCCCTGCCATCGGTGCGAGCATCACGTTATTTTCAAGGATGACATCCCCGATTTTCAACTGTCTTCTGACTGCACTATCTGTTGTTTTTTTCATAGATAATCCTAAGTCCCTCCAGTGTCAGTACACTGTTGTATTCCTGTATCACATCCGTCTCCTCTGCGATGATGCGCCCGAGTCCTCCAGTCGCCACCACTTTGAGGTTATCGTAACCCGTTTCCTTTTTCACACGGTTCACGATATACTCTGTCTGTCCGATCTGGCCATACACAAGTCCTGCCTGCATACTCGAGATTGTCTCCTGCGCTAAAATCGATGCCGGCTTCCTGATCTCGATCTCAGGAAGCTTTGCCGCATCCTCCCAGAGCGCCTTCGCCGAAATGCGGATACCCGGCGCTGTGATTCCTGCACAGAAACACCCTTTCTCATCCACAAGGTCATAGGTCGTCGCGGTGCCAAAATCTAGGACAAGCACCGGTCCCCCGTATAATTCATATGCAGCAACTGCGTCAACAATGCGGTCCGGACCAATTTCTTTTGGATTTTCTGTCACAATTCTGATCCCCGTCCTGACTCCGACTCCCACGATCATGAGTTTCTCAATCACGTAGCGCCTGATACCGCCTGTGAGTGAGTGCATCACGTTTGGCACGACACTCGCAATGATTGCGCCCTCGATATCCCTGGTATTGACGCGATTCTTGGACAGCAGCTCTGTGATCAGCACGCCGTACTCGTCCGAAGTCCGCTGTGTCTTTGCCATCAGCCGGAACGTCGTGACCAGATTCTTTTTGTCATACACCCCAAACGTAATATTTGTATTTCCGACATCAACTACTAAAATCATACCCTGCTTCCTCTCCTTTAGCTACCTTAGGACTGCCATTGTTTTTCCATGTAAGGTTTAGAACTTCCCAGCGTTTTATTCAATGGCATAACGTCTTTCGAAATTCTTCTCACATTGCAAATACCCTATAAAAAAGACTCAGCGACTCCAGCAGCTCCTGCCGCTGCATCCGGATCTCCCTGACCAGAAGACCGCTGCTGATCTCGTCATACAGGATATCCTCCTCGTAGGCATCCGTCTCAAGGCTCACACTTCCGTCCTCCTCAAATACGATCGTGAACACGCCGCCGACTTCCTCCGTGAACAACACACATATAATATGCAGTTCCTCTTTGATGGATTCAGGTATTTTGCTAAACTTTTCATTAAAATAATATTTCTGCTCATAGGCATTTGCCCCGCACAAGACGATGCGTCCGCTGTTTTCCTCCATATAGACCTCCATGATTCTCTGGTGTGAGAAGAATGCCGCTTACAGCGTCACAAACAATCCATGTGAAACTTTTCACACTACATATCCATAAAGACCGCGTACCGATACCTCGCCCGCATAGACCAGCACGGTCTCTCCATCACTCCTGCGCTCAACGATCAGTTCCCCCTTCTCATTGATGCCTCTGGCGATACCGTCATACTCTCCCTTTGGGTCCAGGACACGCACTTCCCTGTCGCGGTTGACCAGATAGCGATTGTACTTGTCCACCAGACCGGAAAAGTCCCAATTCTTCTCAAAGACAGTATAGTTTTCTTCAAAATAATGCAGCACACGCGCCACCAGTTTCGCGCGTTTTATCATTTCCCCGCCCTCGATATAGAGGGATGTCGCCTTATCCTGTATCTCCGGCGCCATCTGTTCCTGATTTACATTGATGCCGGCGCCAATCACGACATAGTGGATGCCATCAAGTTCTGCGCTCATCTCCGTCAGGATTCCACACACTTTTCTGTTATTGATCACAATGTCATTCGGCCACTTGATGCCGCAAGTCTGCGGAAGCAGCTCCTGAACAGCTTCCAGTACCGAGATTGCCATGACAAGTGTCAGTACCGACGCTTTCTCCGGTCTGCACTGCGGCCGGAGCATCAGCGACATGTAGATATCCTTTCCCGACGGAGATACCCATCCCCTGCCGCGCCTGCCGCGCCCTGCGGTCTGCATATCCGCCACAACGACTGCTCCTGCCACTTCCCCTTTTTCCGCAAGGTCTTTGGCATCCAGATTGGTTGAACCTGTCTCCCTGCGAAAAACCAGCTTCTTTCCAATCCATGCGGTATCCAGATAGCTCTCGATCTCCACCCCGGTGAACACATCTGCCCCGTCCTTCTCCACAAGCTTATAGCCCTTGTTGTTCTGCGCCTCGATCACATAGCCGTCCTTCTCCAGCTGCTTGACCGCCTTCCATATCGCTGTGCGCGACACGCCGTAATACTCACAAAGCTCCTGTCCGCTCACGTAACCGTCCGCATCGCGGAGCTTTTTCAATATTTCCTCATTTTTCATAATTACTTCCCCATGCCGCTAACTGACATATCCCATCGTCTCACGCACCGAGCGTAGCTGCAATCACGGCTTTAATCGTATGCATGCGGTTCTCCGCCTCGTCAAATACAAGGGACTGCTCTGACTCAAACACCTCGTCTGTCACCTCGAGCTCTGTGAAACCGTATTTCTCTCCCTGCTCTCTGCCGATCTTTGTCTTCAGGTCATGGAATGCCGGCAGACAGTGAAGGAATACCGACTTTTCACCCGCATTGTCCATCACTTCCCTTGTCACCTTGTATGGGGAAAGCTTCCTGATGCGCTCCTCCCACACACTGTCGGGCTCTCCCATGGACACCCACACATCGGTGTAGATGACATCTGCGCCCTTCGTCCCTGCGTCCACATCCTCCGTCAGTGTGATCGTGGCGCCTGATGCTTTTGCATACTCCCTGCACTGCGCCACAAGCGCATCATCGGGAAAATACTCCTTTGCCGTGCACGCCGTAAAATGCATGCCAAGCTTTGCACATGTGATCATCAGGGAATTGCCCATGTTATAACGGGCATCACCCATATATGTGAGTCTGATATCTTTCAGATCCCCAAAGTGCTCCCTGATCGTGAGCATATCCGCAAGCATCTGTGTTGGGTGGTATTCATTGGTCAGGCCATTCCACACGGGCACACCTGCATATTTAGCCAGTTCCTCCACGATCGCCTGCTCAAAGCCGCGGTACTCGATGCCCTCATACATTCTGCCGAGCACACGCGCCGTGTCCGCGATGGACTCCTTCTTGCCAATCTGTGAGCCTGACGGATCGAGATACGTTGTTCCCATACCGAGATCGTGCGCTGCTGTCTCGAAAGAACAGCGTGTGCGGGTGCTTGTCTTCTCAAAAATCAGGGCAATATTTTTTCCGCGGAGCGTGTCGTGCAGAATCCCCTTCTTTTTCTTGTCCTTATAATCAGCCGCCAGGTCGATCAGATACACAATCTCCTCCGGCGTAAAATCTTTCAATGTCAAAAAGCTGCGTCCTTTTAAATCCATTTTACAGAACCTCCTCATGTCGAATTTACCAATTATTTGTATTCTACTACATTTATTCAAAAGGGGCAAGAAAAAGCGCAGTTCTTTTATGAACCACGCTTTTATTTCGGTTACTGCTCACGGTCACATACAATTTCTTACCAGAACACATGGTTTCCGATGACCAATCCGTCCCTGCCATTGTTTCTGCGGAAATGAAGTGCATCTCCGACATTGCAGACTCCGTTGATCGCTTCCTGAGCCGCCTGGATACAGGAAGCCTTGGTAGTCTTGTTTAAAATCAATGACTCCATACGTCCCCCTGATGCGGGCACAAACTGTCCTGATGCATAAATAACATCTGTAATGTTATTAGGATAACCGCCGCTTCTTACCCGGTTCATCACGACAGCACCAACGGCCACCTGCCCCTCATAAGGCTCGCCGCCTGCTTCACACTGAATCAATGCTGCAAGGATTTCAAGCTCTGATGCTGTTGCAAGCACTGCCTCTTTCTGCTGCACTCTTCTTGCCTCTGCATCCGCCGCGGCTCTTGCACGTTCAGCTTCCTGTCTTGCCTTGATTGTCTCCATCGACTCCGCTGTATCGATGCCAAACTCAACCCTGACGTACTCCGCCGCCACAAATCCAGTCTCGCCTTCATAGCTGACCTTCACCCAATCGCCTTCCTCCGCGATTGCCTCCACAGCCTGACCATCGGCCAAAAGACCTACAATACCAGCATCAAGACTTGGCTCTTTTCTGACTCTGAGTGTCTCTGTCTCGGAGTACGCTGTGAGAACGCCCACATCCCTTGCAAGCTCCTCCGCCTCTTTTCCAAAATAAAGATATTGATTCTTAATCCATCCAGTTACATCACCGGACTTAATCTTCGTCCATTCGCTATTTTTCTCTAAAATTTCTCCACCGCAGTCCTTGTAAAGCACACCAACTTTCTCTGAATCCTGATCTGCGTCCAGTCTGATGTTGACATACTCATTGACCTTTGCCATTACAAGTGTTGACTCTGGCTGCAGCTCTGGCTGCAGAAGCATCATTCCCTTTGCAAATGCAGTCAACGCCTCGCCCTTTGACGATATACTGCTCTCTGATACACTTCCTTCTGAAGCACTTACACTCTGGGTAACTGCTTTCGGCACACTCATTCCCGCAATATCCGCATTCAATACCTCTGAATCCAAAATATCTGCTGCTCCGGCCGTGACAGCTAACATCCCCTTGTCCTCTGCTGAATTCATCTTGTCTGATGTGGTGTCCTGCTTTTCGTCCTGCTCATCCATCAGTCTAGCCTGCAAATCTGCCGCCTGTGTACTGAATGAAGTAGACGTAAACACGGTCATAACTGCTGTAATACACAACAAATATTTCCACTTTTTACAATTTGTCTTCATAATTTGCTCCATTTCCTGTTAACGATGTGATTGCCCCTGATGATTCCAAGTTTAAGTAGTTACTCTTGTTTTACATCTTTTCGACAAATATTACATATTTGTTAACACCTATTACGATTTTATATAATAGCAAAGAGTTCGCGACTTGTCAAGTCTCGAACCCCTGTTTTTTCAAATTTCTGTCATATTATTTTTTTACATACTCCTCGACTTATTTACACATGCCTCAATCGCATCAATAACGGCTGCACGTAACCCCTTCTCCTCCAGCACTTTCACAGCCTCAATCGTCGTGCCTGCAGGCGAGCATACCATATCCTTGAGCACACCTGGATGCATACCTGTCTCGAGCACCATTCTGGCGCTGCCAGATACAGACTGCGCCGCAAACTCATACGCCTGCTTTCTAGGCATCCCCGCCATGACTGCTGCATCTGCCATTGCTTCAATCAGCATAAATACGTAGGCTGGTGCACTCCCGGCCACACCGATAAAAGCATCCATCAGGCGCTCCGGCAGTATGCTCGCCCTGCCGAAGCTGTTCATGATCCTGAGAGCCAGCTCCTCGTCTTCTTTGGAAACATCATCCTTTACGCAAATGCAAGTACACCCCTCGCCCACCATAGCTGGCGTGTTGGGCATACAGCGTATTAATCTGAGTTTCCTGCCAAATTCCTGCTCAATCCAGCTGAGCGATTTCCCTGCTGCAATTGATATGACAAGTTTGTCTGTATCCACAACATTTTTAATCTCCGAAATCACTTCCGGAAAAAATACAGGTTTGACAGCAAGCACTAGTATATCCGCCTGTCTGGCTGTCTCTACATTATCGGTTCCTGTGACAATGTCATACTTCTGTGCCACCCGCTCCGCAGTCGCCTGTGTTTTTGCAGAACCTGTAATTTCTGCTGTTGTAAAAAGACCAGTTCCCAGCAGACCTCCGATCATGGCAGTTGCCATATTTCCAAGTCCTATAAAACCTATTTTCATAATCCTATATCTTTTCCCTTCTAAATTTTTCAATTTTATTACAATTTCTTTACTTTTTTTCTTGATAAATATTAATGTTTTGCATTTCTTCGCCGTTGTCTCGCTGCCTCGTACATCAGTATCGCAGCTGCCGCAGCCGCATTGAGCGACTCGACCTGTCCTGCCATGGGAATCTTTATGTACTGTTCTGCCTGGTCCGCTGTCTCACGCCGAAGCCCATTTCCCTCATTTCCAATCAGAAAAGCAGTCGGTTTTGTATAGTCTGCCTCATCATAATCCACACTGTCATCCAGATGCGCTGCATAGACAGTCACACCCTTTCTTTGCAAGAAGTCAATGGTTTCACTCATATGGTCCACGAAAAAAAACGGAACTCTGTAAATAGCCCCCATCGTCGCACGAATCACTTTGGGATTAAGGATGTCTACTGTCCGCTTCGTCATGATCACTCCATCAATACCAGCTCCCTCGCCAGCACGCAGGATTGTCCCCAAATTTCCAGGATCCTGTAGATCCTCAAGAAGAATGAGAAATGGTATCCTGCCTGCGGCTGCCATCCTGTCAATTCTGTCTGCCAGATCATAATGCGGCACGGATAACACACACAGTATCCCCTGCGGCGTCTGTGTATCAGAGACTTTCTGAAACACCTCCTCCGAGAGTACTTCATAATGATACTGGCTCAAACGATTGTTCAAAACGGCATCCTTCCCGCGCTCACTCTTCTGCAGAAAGCCCTCTGACACATACACCTCTCTTACCCATTCTGCTGGTGCCTCCCGAAACATTTTGACACCTTCCACGACAAAGGCCTGCTCTTCCCTGCGCATTTTCGCTTTCTGCATCAGCGCTGCAAGCCGCTTTACTTTGCTGTTTGCTGTACTCGATATCATATCTGGTCTACCGCTTCCTTTCTGATGTTCCTTTGGCAAAGTTGTCCTTATTTTGCTTCAGCAACCGTTCCGCAACTTCATTCCCTGCCATCACCATCAGATGATCGGTATCCCTGATAATATAGTCTGCCGAAGGCATTACACTCATCTCTTCCTCATGTTTTTTCTTTATGCCAAGTATGGAAATCTTGTGTTTTGCGGCAATGTCAGACTCCCGAATACTCTTGCCAACCCACTCCCGGAGCGGCGGCATCTCATAGATTCCAAAAGCGCCGGGCAGGTCAATGTAGTCAAAAAGATTGTCCTGGCTGTACCGTTCTGCCCACTTCTCCGCGATATCCTTATCCGGATAAATAACCTCGTCTGCCCCATTTCTCAATAAGAATTTTGCCTGAATATCCCTGGTCGCCTTGCTGACTACCCGCTTTGCTCCAAGTTCTTTCACAAGACTTGTAATCTCCAGACTGCTCTGGAAATTTGTGCCGATACACACAAAAACGACATCAAAATTTCTGACTCCGATGCTTTTCAACACTTCCTCGCTTGTACAGTCGCCGATCCTGGTGCTTGTCGCATACGGAACCATATCTTCCAATTTTTCCTCATCCTCATCCACAATCATAACATCATGATTATGCGACAGAAAGTTTGCCGCTAAGTGATGTCCAAAACGTCCCATTCCAATAATTAATATCGATTTCATAACCTTCTCCTATCCTACAATAATCTTTTCCTGCGGCCGCCGTACAGATGCCGCGGTTTTCTTTTGCGCAAATATCAGCGCAAAGGAAAGACTGCCCAGCCGTCCACAGTACATCAGCACAATTATGATAACACGTGATATTGTGCTTAAATCCCGTGTGATCCCTACTGTCATCCCGGTTGTTCCAATCGCCGAAAGCACCTCGAACAACACATCCTCAAAATTTAATAACGGCTGTAATGCCATAATCGCAGCCGTCGCTATGATTGTAAGCGTCGAATTGATAATAACCACTGCGTTGGCCTTTTTCACCACCTCGTCTGCCAGACGCCTTCCAAAGAGATTGATATCCTCCCTGTTGCGTATCATTGCCACTGCATAGAACAAAAGCACCACCATCGATGTCGTCTTGACACCGCCGGCTGTAGAACCAGGACTACCTCCGATAAACATCAGAACCATTGTTATTAATTTCCCCGAATTGGACAACGCCGCTGTGTCGACCGAGTTAAAACCTGCTGTTCTAGGTGTTACAGACGAGAACAATGCTCCCAAAAATTTCTCAAGCGGACTCATACCAGCAAAAGCAGTCTGATTCTCAGTGATTAGAAATAACACTGTCCCTGCCGCTGTCAGAATCAATGTGGTTGTGATCACTATTTTGCTGTGCAGCAGATATTTTCGGAAATGCCATTTGTTGCGCATCACATCATCCCACACAATAAAACCAATCCCGCCAACCAAAATCAATGTGACTACAACAAGATTGACTACAATATCTCCCTCAAATGCGACAAGCGAGGAATACGCCTCATTCACCCCCATCAGGTCAAACCCGCCATTACAAAAAGCAGAGACTGCATGAAATATTGAAAAATAAATCCCTCTCACAAGGCCAAACCGTGGTACAAATCTGCATGCAAGCAGCACAGCCCCCAATCCCTCAATACAGAGCGCACCCTGCACGATTTTCTTGACCAGACGAACAACACCTGCTATTTCAAGCGTATTGACACTCTCCTGAAGCTGTTCCCGCTCCTGCAGTCCTATTCGTTTCTTGAGCAGCACAGATATATACGCGCCAATTGTCATAAATCCCAGACCACCAACCTGTATCATACACAGTATGACAATCTGTCCAAAGACTGTCCAGTTCTGATATGTGTCTGCGACGACAAGTCCTGTCACACAAGTTGCCGATGTTGCCGTGAACAGCGAATTTAACAGATTCCCATGGCCTGACTTATTTGCAATCGGCAGCGTGAGCAGCAGCGTTCCCGACAGTATAATCATCGCAAAACCAAACGCAATCAGCCTCGTGGTGGACTTTCTTGCCTTGGGCTTCTTCTTATTCATTTCTAACATCATGACATTCTAATTCCTCTTTTATCTTTATTTTATGTCAGTCAGCATTCCCTGACAAACCAAGATTAATTATATCACTTTTCAAATAGAAAACAATCCATAAACCTAAAAAGTCAGGACCTTACTACGTCCTGACTTTTCCCTTCTATTTTCTCCCAATCTATTTATCTGGACAATTTCCGGCAGATATCAAACTGATATTCGTCGATTGTCTTCTTCATATTGAGTGCCTCCTCAATGTCATAGTCCACAAATGCACCATGTTTGTAGGCAACAACTCTGTTTGACTTCCCATCGCAGAGAATGTCTGCTGCGTAGGCACCCATGATAGACGCATAGAATCTATCCTTACAGGTTGGATTGCCGCCGCGCTGCAGATAGCCGAGAATCGTAGCCCGCGTCTCGATGCCTGTAGCCGCCTCAATTCGTCTTGCCATGGATGTAGAGTGACCAATTCCTTCTGCATTTACAATAATGTGATGCGTCTTTCCCTTTTTCCTGCTTCGAACGATGTTGTTGATCAGCTCCTGCTCATCAAAATTGTACTTCTCAGGCAAAAGAATGTCCTCCGCACCGTTTGCGACACCTGTCCAAAGTGCGATATAGCCTGCATGCCTTCCCATAACTTCTATGATCGAACATCTCTCATGGGAAGATGACGTATCTCTTACCTTGTCGATTGCCTCCATCGCTGTATTGATTGCTGTATCAAAACCAATCGTATATTCTGTACATGCAATATCAAGGTCAATCGTGCCTGGTACACCAACTGTATTGATGCCATGTCTTGCAAGTCCCTGTGCGCCTCTGTAAGAACCATCACCACCGATTACCACAAGCCCATCAATCCCATGCTTACGGCAGATCTGCGCAGCCATCTCCTGTATATCATCTTCCTTAAACTCAAGACATCTCGCCGTACCGAGAATCGTACCGCCTTTCTGGATGATATCAGCCACGCTAAATGCTTCCATGTCAATAATCTCCTCATTGATCAATCCCATGTAGCCCCGCTTGATACCCTTTACCTTCACATTATTTGTCAAAGCCTTCCTCACCACTGCACGTATTGCAGCGTTCATTCCCGGTGCATCTCCTCCGCTTGTCAATACACCTATTGTCTTGATTTCACTAGACATCTCCTTATACCTCCTATGCAATACATGACCTGCGCCTGCAAAACGCCGGCCTTTCTAAATTTATATCAATGTTATTTTTCGCTACAATGATTGTACCCTTTTTTTTACAAGAATACAATACTCTTTGATAAAAAAATGTCATATTACAAGCTTACCACCCTGACATTCTCCTCCCCAAACAAACCGCGCAATTTGTCCAGAACGGTGCTGTCCGCCTTGATGTTCCGGTTGGGCGGCAGTGTCTTTTTCTGACGTGTTTCTTCTATATATATAATGACATTGTCGATTCCCTCCGAGTCATAAATCGCATCAAAGAGTTCTGCCTCCTTATTAATATAGGTATTCATGTCTGGGAATTTGAGCCACACTTTCCTTGGTATCTCGTCAAAGGAAGTAATACTCTCACAGATCAGCTTGCCGTCGCGCTCGTCCTCCACCTGCACCCTGCCTTCGATAAACACCTTGCTTTCCTCGAGAAGCTTAGACGAGTACTTCTCATATGCATTTGGAAACACAATAACCTCGATGCTGCCCACGAGATCTTCCACTGTGAGAAACGCCATAATCTTATCCTGCTTGGTGTACTTGATCTTCTTGTCCATGATCATGCCGCCGACCGTAGCCCTGCTGCCATCCTGCACATGTGTCAGCCCGGTCTCCTCATCGAGATAAAAATCCGAGGTCCTGGCAGTGATCCGCTTCTCCCACACATCCTGATATTCCTGCATCGGGTGTCCGCTGACATAGAACCCCAGCACTTCTTTTTCAAAGCTCAGCAGCAGCTCTTTCTCATACTCCCCGACATCGGGCATCTTGATTTCCAGCTCCTTTTTATCCTCCTCCGAGACGATGTCAAAGAGCGACATCTGGCCAGCAGTCACACCGCGCTTGCTGTGCGTGATGCTGTCAAGAATCATCGCATAGACACTCATCAGCTGCTTCCTGGTCGCGCCAAAGCTGTCAAAAGCACCTGCCTTGATAAAATTCTCAATCGCGCGCTTATTGACATCCGCGTTCTGTGTCCTTTCGATAAAGTCCTTGATATCCTGATAGTTTCCGTGTGCCTTCCGCTCCGCGACAATCTCTTCAATTACGGTTCTTCCCACACTCTTGATCGCATTCAGCGCATAGCGGATCGCACCGTTCGACACCGAGAATCCGCACTCGCCCTCATTGATATCCGGTGGCAGAATCCGAATCCCCATACTCTTGCAGACCATAATGTACTCTGACACCTTGGAGGCATTGTCAATGACAGAAGTCAACAGTGCTGCCATAAACTCCACCGGATAGTAATATTTCAGATACGCTGTCTGGTATGCGACGACCGCATAACAGGCCGCGTGGGATTTATTAAACGCATATTTTGCAAAATCCATCATCGTCCCGTAGATCTGATCTGCCACTGCCTCCGAAATGCCACATGACGCACACCCCGGCACTCCCTCCTCAGGATTGCCGTGCACAAAGTTTTTGCGCTCCTGCTCCATCACATACGCCTTTTTCTTGCTCATCGCGCGCCGCACGAGGTCGCTTCGCCCTAACGTGTATCCGCCGAGGTCCCGCACAATCTGCATGACCTGCTCCTGGTAGACGATACAGCCATATGTAGGCGCTAAAATCGGCTCAAGCTGCGGACAGGCGTAGGTGACTGCAGCATGATTATTTTTTCCTTTGATATATGCCGGAATGAAATCCATGGGGCCCGGACGGTAGAGGGAGATTCCGGCAATGACATCCTCCAGATTCTGCGGTTTCAGCTCCTTCATAAAGTTCTTCATGCCCTGACTTTCCAGCTGGAACACACCGTCCGTCTTTCCCGTTCCGAGGGATGTGAGCACCTTCTTGTCATCATAGTCAATGTTATCCACATCAATATGAATTCCCGTCGTCTTTTCCACATTGTCCACTGCATCCTTGATGACAGTTAACGTCCGGAGCCCCAAAAAATCCATTTTCAGCAGCCCAAGCTCCTCGATTGTGGTCATGGTAAACTGTGTCGTGATCGCACCGTCACTTCCGCGCGACAGCGGTACAAACTCATCCGCAGGCTTCTGGCAGATCACGACTCCCGCCGCGTGCATGGACGTATGGCGCGGGAGACCTTCCAGCCTTAAGCACATGTCAATCAGATAGTGAACTTTTTCATCCTCTTTGTAAAGAGAGCGAAACTCCGGGTTCATCTCCAACGCGCGCGTGATGCTCGCTGGCGCATTGCCATCATATGGTATCATCTTGGCAATCCCGTCAACATAGTTATACGCAAGATCAAGTGCGCGCCCGACATCGCGGATGACAGCCTTTGCCGCCATCGTACCAAAGGTTACAATCTGCACCACCTTGTCATGTCCGTATTTTTCACTGACATAGTCAATGACCTCCTGCCGCCGCTCGTAGCAGAAGTCAATATCGATATCCGGCATGGATACACGCTCTGGATTCAGGAAACGCTCAAACAGCAGACTGTAGCGAATCGGATCGATATTCGTGATGTGCAGGCAGTACGAAACGATGCTTCCCGCCGCCGAACCGCGCCCTGGGCCAACCGGAATATCATGCTCCCGCGCCCAGTTGATGAAATCCCACACAATCAGAAAGTAGTCAACATACCCCATCTTCTGGATGACACCGAGCTCATAGTCGAGCTTCTCCCTGACCGCACCGTCATCATCGGGATAGCGTTCCGCCAGTCCGTCTGTACAGAGTTTGTTGAGATAACTCCACGAATCATAACCCTGTGGTACATCAAACTTTGGCAGCTTTGTCACGCCGAATTCAATCTCCACATTGCACCGGTCAGCGATCATCGCTGTATTGTCAATCGCCTGCTGCGCATAGGGAAAAAGCCCGCGCATCTCCAACTCGCTCTTGACATAGTACTGTCCGCCATCGTAGCGCATCCTGTCCTCGTCGGAAACCTTTTTCGCGGTCTGGATACAGAGCAGGATATCGTGCGACTGGGCGTCCTCCGCGTAAGTGTAATGAATGTCGTTCGTTGCCACTAACGGGATGTCGAGCTCCTTGCTCATGCGCAGAAGCGCTGTGTTGACTGTCCTCTGCTCAGGGATTCCGTGATCCTGCAGCTCAAAGAAATAGTTGCCCTTTCCAAAACAGTTCTCGTATTTCTGCGCTGTCTTCTTCGCCTCCTGATAGAGTCCCTTTGCAAGCAGTCTTGGCACTTCACCCGCAAGACACGCGGAGAGCGCGATAATGCCCTCGTGGTACTGCTCCAGAACCTCCATATCGACACGCGGCTTGTAGTAGTAACCCTCGGTAAAGCCTTTACTGACAATCTTCATCAGATTGGCATAGCCGACATTATTTTCCGCCAGCAGCACGAGATGATGATAGCGCTCCTCACCGCCGCCTATTTCCTTGTCAAAGCGCGAGTTCGGCGCGACATAGACCTCGCAGCCGAGAATCGGCTTGATGCCGTTTGCTTTCGCTTCCTTATAAAAGTCAATCACGCCATACATGACGCCGTGGTCTGTGATCGCCGCGCTGTCCATGCCAAGCTCCTTGACGCGCTTTACGTATTCCTTGATCTTGTTGGAGCCGTCGAGCAGACTGTACTCCGTGTGTACGTGCAGATGTGTGAATGCCATGTTTTCCCTCCCCTGAGTCATTTCATCTTAAGTTGAATCTCCTGTGTTTTTCGTTCAAAAACTACGATTGGAATATAAATCTCCTGGCCGGCTGCGAGCCTTACAACACCATCACCAGCGTTCCTGCCCCGATCAGGATACAGCCGGCGAGAGACTTCACGCTGAACTGCTCATGCAGAAACACAAAGCCAAGCACCAGCGTTATGACCACACTGAGCTTGTCGACCGGGACTACTTTGGAAACCTCGCCGATCTGCAGTGCGCGGTAATAGCAC
>CAMWXA010000037.1 GCA_947178035.1 uncultured Lachnospiraceae bacterium
CGGAATTTCCATGGGAGCAAGGGATGTTTTGATTCGAAACGGCATTGAATTTCTATTCACCAATATCCATACCCACCATGGAATGTACCCGCTGTATCAAAACCAAAAGCCCTATTTCTGGGAAAGTGAAGACGGCAGCAGGATTCTGGTGTGGAGCGGTGAGCACTATAACCTGGGGAATGCGCTGGGCATTGTGTTCAACAGAAATGTCAACTTTATGACGGAGAGCTACTTTGGCAGAGACAGGGATATGACAGCGCTGGAAGCCTTGCACGAAAAACTGGGGGAAAGCATTGTGGAATATGAGCAGAGCGGATATCCCTATGATTTTTATATCACCAGTGTCAGCGGTGTGTTTTCCGACAACGCGCCGGCGAATCCCGAAATCATTGCCACAGTGAACGCTTTCAACCAACGTTATGGAGAGGACGTGACACTGCAGATGGTGACGCTGCAGGAGCTGTATGAACGGATTCGGGAAAAGATGGCGGATGCGCCTGTGTACCGCGGCAGTATCAATGACTGGTGGGGAAACGGCGTGGGCAGTACCCCGTATGCGGTCAAGCACTACAGAGAAGGGCTGCGCATTTCGCATATCTGCGGCCGTCTGGAGGAAAAGACAGGGCACTGCAATGAAGCTTTGAAAGAAGCGGGAGAGGAGAGCGCACTGCTCTATGCGGAGCACACATGGGGACATTCCGCCACGATTACAAATCCCTATGACACCATGGTGACAAATCTCGATATCCGCAAGACCAGCTATGCCTCCAAGACGCACGAGGCGGGTGCGATGCGCCGGAGTGAGCAGTGTCATCTGCTGGGGGATATTCTGCGCTATTACAATACGAGCGGACAGGTAAGGGCAGTTTCCATGAGCAGCAGAAAGGGTGTGTTCCCGGTAGAATTTTATGTGGAGACACTCTCCCTGCCAGGTGTGAAAGTGACCGACCAGAAGACGGGGCAGGTGCTGGACGCACAGCTCTCTGCACACCCGAGAGGTGTTATGGTGAGCTTTCTGGCAGAATTTGAGCCCATGGAGGAAAAACTTTTTTCGTATGAGGAGCAGGCGGCACCGTCACAGAAGCTGTATACCCGCACAGCCTGGGTGGGCGCAGAGCGGGTGCGGGACATTGTGAACGACTACGACAAGGAATCCTGTCAGCTTCCATACCGCCTGGAAAACGACTGGTTCTGTATCCGGTATCAGATCGGGAAAGGGATATTGTCGTTCTGGAACAAACAGAACGAAACAGAGCTGCTCAGGGACGGTTTTGAGAAATTTTTTACGCCAATCTATGAGTGTACCCGGATACGAAGCGGAATCTATGAGGAGCGCCGCCTGTTGGGACGCAATATCAGAGGGCTCCATGCAGTGCAGTATCAGGGGACACTGCAGGATGTCAGGATATTGGATCACGGCGCGGTGTTTGACAGGATAGAACTGGTATTTGCACTGGAGGGAACGTATCACAGCAGTATTATCATCAAGATGTACAGACAGATGCCGCGCATTGAGTTCACTTACCGGATTGCCAAAACGCTGAGCGGGGACATCGAGAGCGTTTATCTGCCGCTCGCCCTGAATTTGCCGGACAGCAGCTTGTATATCCACAATGGCGGCGTGGCAATGCGTCCGGGAATTGACCAGCTTCCGGGAAGCAACATGGAATATTATATGACGGACTACGGCCTGCTGTACCAGAAAGGGACAGAAGGGATTCTGGTCAACACCTTTGACACGCCTTTGATTTATATGGGGCAGATGCAGCACCATCCGATTCTGTTGTGCGACAATAAGGAACAGAATAACCATCGCCCCGCATACAGCTGGATTATGAACAATACGTGGGAGACGAATTTCAAGATGGATTTGTCTGGATTTGGGGAATTCTGCTACGCGTTGGAACTGCGGGAAGGCCCGCTGGAGGAGAATCTGCTGAGGCTTCAGGAAAATGACCTGGGGATGGTTTCTTTTATAACTGGATAAAAACATATATTCTTTACAAAACAGAATATATTGAATGGTCATAATCACGAAAGAATTGGTATTTGATACAATTTCTGCTTGCAAAATGTAAAGTAAATTGCTATAGTGTCATTAACAATATGTAAAGTATTTTGGTTACATTCAATATATTTTCTTGTCATATTTTACAACGGAAGTTATCGGGAACGTAATATTGCTGGATGCTGTCGGAAGCATGACAAATCACTTTTCAGGAGGATAATTTATGGAGCTGAATCAAAATAAGGAAAAGTTAGTATCATACCGCGAGCGCGCATGGGAACTTGTCAGACAGATGACGCTGGAGGAGAAAGTAGCGCAGACGCTCCACCGGTCACCGGCGATAGAGCGCCTGGGAATCAAGGCATATAACTGGTGGAACGAGGCATTGCACGGTGTTGCCAGAGCCGGGACTGCGACTGTGTTTCCGCAGGCGATCGGCATGGCTGCGACATTTGACGAGGATCTCATGGAAAAAGTGGGTGATGCGGTTTCCACGGAGGCAAGAGCGAAGTTCAATATGCAGCAGGAGGGAAAGGACACAGATATATACAAAGGACTGACCTTCTGGGCGCCCAACGTCAACATTTTTAGGGATCCGCGCTGGGGGCGGGGACAGGAGACGTTTGGTGAGGACCCATATCTGTCCGGCCGCCTGGGAGTGCGCTATATAGAAGGGCTGCAGGGGCATGACGAGAATTATCTCAAGGCAGCGGCGTGTGCGAAACATATGGCAGTGCACAGCGGACCGGAGGAAGTGCGGCACGAGTTTGATGTGCATGTCAGTGAGCAGGATCTGCGGGAGACCTATCTTCCCGCGTTTGAGGCCTGCGTGAAGGAGGCGAAGGTGGAGGCAGTCATGGGAGCCTATAACAGGCTTGACGGTGTGCCGTGCTGCGGAAACCACAGACTGCTGATCGATATACTCCGGGAGGAGTGGGGATTTGAAGGGCATGTGGTCTCCGACTGCGGCGCTCTTGACGATTTCCACCTGAGACACCACGTCACCCCGACACCGACTGACACGGCGGCGATGGCAATGAATAACGGATGTGATTTAAATTGCGGAAAGACGTTTGCGTTTCTGGTGCAGGCTGCAAGGGAAGGATTGGTGGATGAGGCGCGCATCGACGAGGCCGTAGTCAATCTCTTTACGGCGCGAATGAAACTGGGAGTCTTTGACCAGAAGGGAGACAATCCGTACGATAAGATTCCTTTTCGTGTGGTCGATTCCAGGGAAATGCAGGAGCTGAATGAGGAGGTGGCGAGGCGTTCCATCGTCCTTCTGAAAAATGAGAACCACATTCTGCCGCTTGACAAATCCAAAATAAAGACGATCGGCGTAATCGGACCAAATGCAAACAACAGACGGGCTCTGGTCGGCAATTATGAGGGGACGTCCGCGCGCTATATCACAGTGCTCGAGGGGATTCAGGATTACGTCGGGGACAGTGTGCGCGTGCTCTATTCTGAGGGAGGGCATCTGTACAAAGACCGGACTACCAGACTGGCACAGGCAAATGACCGTGCGGCGGAGGTTCGTCAGGTGTGCAGGGAGAGCGACGTCGTGATTGCTGTCATGGGGTTGGACTCCAGCGTGGAAGGCGAGCAGGGGGATGCCGGAAACGAGTACGGAAGCGGCGATAAACCAAACCTGAATCTGCCTGGCGTACAGCAGGAACTGCTGGAGATTGCAAAGGACAGCAAAAAACCTGTGATACTGATTCTGCTGTCGGGAGGTGCGCATGCAGTCACATGGGCGGACACACATCTGGATGCAGTCCTGCAAGGGTGGTATCCGGGCGCAAGAGGCGGCAGGGCGATTGCGCAGCTGCTGTTCGGGGACGCAGTGCCGGAAGGAAAGCTTCCAGTCACGTTTTACCGGACAACGGAGGAGCTTCCGGCTTTTGAGGATTATGCGATGGCTGGCAGAACCTACCGCTATATGCAGCAGGAGGCGCTGTACCCGTTTGGATATGGTCTGTCTTACACGGAGTTTGCATATCGCGACACACAGCTTCTGACCGGGGAAACGCTGACGGCGGACGGGGTTTCGCTTTGCACGACAGTAAAAAACGTTGGTACTGTGGATGCGACCGAGACGGTGCAGGTGTATGTGCGCGCAGCACATTCAAACATGCCGCACGGACAGCTCAGGCACATTGTAAAACTGCCGCTTAAAGCAGGGGAAGAGAGCACGGTTACGATTCATTTGTCTCCCGATGCGTTCATGCTCTACAATGAAAAGGGAGAGAAGGAACTGCAAAAGGGCCGCTGTACGGTTTTTGTAGGAGGAATGCAGCCAGACCCGCGAAGTGCGAAGCTGACTGGAAAGACAGTCGAAAAGCTGGAAATTGAGATAGGATAGGGAGGGGAAATTATGGAATTGCTGCCAAAACCCAGACAGATAGAACAAAAGCAAGGATTCTACGAGCTTTGTTGGAACAGCGTGATTACAATCGGTGAAGCAGTAGGAGAACATGGGACTGTCTATGCATCTATTCTGCGGGATAATCTGAAAAAAAGCACTGGGATTGAATGTGCGGTGACGAAAGGTGCGTGCCGGGAGAGGGATATTTTTCTGACGATTGATTCCAGTCTCGGTGAGCAGGAATATCATCTGTCCGTGGCAGAAAAGGGAATTGTGATTGCTGGCGGTGACGGCGCGGCTGTGCTCTACGGCGTGCAGACACTCAGCCAGCTTGCCGCCCAGTGCGGCGGTATGATTGCGTGTGTTGAGATAGCGGATAAGCCAGATATCAGATACCGCGGATATTTCTTTGACGAGACGAGGGGACGTGTGTTGAAGCTCTCAGGCCTGAAAAGGATAGTTGACCGCCTTAGCCGATACAAAATAAACCAGTTTCAACTGTATGTGGAGCATACGTATCTGTTTCGGGATTTAACAGAGATGTGGCGGGACGAAACTCCGCTGACTGCGGAGGATATTCTGGAACTGGATCGCTACTGCCGGGAGCGCCACGTCGAGCTGGTTCCTGCGCTTGCAAGCTTCGGTCATCTGTATATGCTTCTCTCGACAAAAAGCTATGGCGATCTGTGTGAGCGCGGGGATTCCTGGAAGGAGCCGTTCTCGTTCTGGGACAGAATGCGCCATCACACAGTCAATACGGCCGATGAGAGGACGCTGCCGCTCATCAAAAGCATGCTTGCGGAGTACGGGGCGCTGTTTTCTTCGGACAAATTCAATATCTGTGCCGATGAAACATTTGATCTGGGAAGCGTAAAATCAAAGGAGACGGCACTGCGCGAGGGTGTTCATGAGATGTATATCAGGTTTGTGAACGAGTTGTGCACATTTTTGACAGCGCACGGAAAACAGCCGCAGTTTTTTGGAGACATTATCTGCAAGAACCCTGATTACATCAGCAGGCTTCCGGAGAATACGCTGTGCCTGACATGGGGCTATGCACCCGAACAGAGGGAGGAGGAATGCCGCCTTATGGCACAGGCTGGCGCCAGACAGTATCTCTGTCCTGGTGTGTGCGGCTGGAATCAGTGGGTGAATCTGATAGAAAACTCGTATCTGAACATTATCAGAATGTGTGGATATGCCCGAAAATATCAGGCGGAAGGAATCCTGAATACGGACTGGGGCGACTGCGGACATGTCAACGATCCTGAATTTTCCGTGCCAGGCATGATCTACGGAGCGTGTTTTTCGTGGAACCAGGAAGACATCGGATTTGATGAGATAAACAGGCAGATCTCGCATCTGGAGTATGGGGACAGTTCCGGAACTATCGTAGGACTGATGGCACAGATTTCAAAACACAGCATATTTGACTGGTGGGCGGCGAACGTCTACTATGAAAAGTATGTGCTGCGTCATGAGCCGGAAAATGACAGTCTGCTGCCTGCAGCTGTGGAACAGGAAGGCGCTGCTGCGGAGGCAAATCAAAAGGTTCGCGCACTCCTGCAGCAGATCAAGCGTACATCGGCCAGAATGGAACCAGAGGCAAGGATGCTTGTGGAAGCATTGGATCTTGCCGGTGAGGCTGTGCAGATTTGGAATACGACGGGGGCAATGTTTGCGGCAAAGGAACGCGGGGACACCTGGGACGAGAAAAAGGCATTTGCGCTGGCATCCAGGATAGAGCGCTGGTTTATGGCATATAAGCGGCAGTGGCGCGCAGGCAGCCGGGAAGGCGATCTGCATCACATCGCGGAGATTGTGTTCTGGTATGCAGATGGCCTGCGGGGCAGAAAAGATGTTTAATTATTGATATGTGGTATAATGATTGACGGCTTGACAAATGTCAGTTCGAGTGGAGCATCCGGGTGATCGGAGCGGAATATCAACTGCATTGCAAGCCGTTTTCCAAGGAGTCCTGTCGGAACGTTGGCTGTGATGATGCGCCCGGCAACGTTGGTGTACTCGCCGGTGTTGTCATAGCCGGTGAGCACAATCGGATGCGGGATGCGATGCGGGTTGTTGTCAATGTAGGATTGTACAAAATTGGCGACATAATCGCTGGCGCACACAAAAGCGGTAGGCCAGTTTCGCAGCTCATCCAGAAACGCGTACAGCTTTTTATCATAAGAAAAGATGTCAATGCGTCCTGTAAGACAGTGTTCTGAGCGAACAACAAGCTCGTGTTTTTTCATACAGTCACAGTAGCCCAGGTATCGTTCCATGTTGGTAAATGCGTAATCGATATCCCCGAGAAAACCAATCTCGGTATGTCCATCCTGTATCAGCAGATCTGTTATTTTAGCCTCTGTGCGGAAGCTTTCGATCAGGACGAGATCACCCGTTAACTGATAGTCAGACAGAGACGGAACCGAGTCAAGAAATACTTTGGGAATGGAAAGCTTGTTTATCATGTCCAAAATAACCGAGTCATAGACATTGAGTATGACGGCACCATCGACACTCCCATTCGTCAGAATGGAGGGCAGGCTGAAGGATTTCGTGTATGTAGAAGGGACATAAGTGTACAGCAGGTTGACATTGTAATTAGAGAGTTCCTGCGCCATACGGTGGATAATGTTTGTCCAGAAGAGTGCAGAGTCCGGCCTTGATACAATCAGGGAGACTGTGCGCTGTGTCTGCTGGGGCTGTTCCAATATCTGATAGGGAAGCTTGGCATATCCAAGTTCCTTTGCTTTTGCAAAAATCATCTCCCGAAGGGAATCTGACACGCCAGCCTGATTGTTAAAAGCCTTGCTGACAGTGACTCGGGATATATTGAGTGCATCTGCAATATCTTTCATTGTAACTTTTTCCATAGAATCAAATTTCCCCTTTCTGACAATAATTTGGAATATTTATGTTATTATAACATATAACGTCTTAAAACACAACAGATTAGTTTACAAATGTTAAAGAAAGAAAAATGTGCGTGGATTGAACTCAAGACTCCAAAGGATTTAATTGGGTAATTTTCACGGGAAATATACAAATAATATAGTGAATCTTGTGTTTTTGACTATAAAAAGTTAATAAAAGTCATTGTTAAAAATGTACAATTTACTTGTATCTGCATTGCGGCATTAATGATATTTACCAAAAGAATTAGCGAAAAGTTAGATAAAACAATGAAAAAGATAAAATTCAATTGACATATGAATTTATAAATGTTAATATAACGTTGACAAACATAAATAGAAGGAGGTAAAACAAATGGGAAATCGCAAAACGACTGACGGAGGGGGGAGTAAATCCGGTAAGCCTTGGTGGAAGCGATGGTCACGTGACGACACGGAGTTGTTTCTTCTGTCACTGCCGACATTGTTATGGTTTTTGACATTTTCATACCTGCCAATGTTTGGTATTATCATTGCATTTAAGAACTACAAACTGCAGCAAGGCGGACATGGATTTATCTACAACCTCCTGCACAGTGAATGGGCGGGATTTGGAAATTTCAGCTATTTCTTTACATCCAACTCATTCACAATGCTTCTGAGGAACACGATACTCTACAACATTGCATTCATTATTATCAGTGCAAGTGTTGCAGTGGGAGGGGCACTGATGTTGAGCAGTATGCGCAACAAGAAGGGGTCCAAGGTGTATCAGACGATGATGTTCCTTCCATACTTTATGTCATGGGTTGTTGTCAGCTACTTTGTCTATGCTCTGCTGACACCGGAGAGAGGATATATCAACGGAATTATCACATCGCTCGGCGGAGAGCGCATCATGTGGTATCAGGAGCCGAAATACTGGCCATTTATCCTGATTTTCCTAAACACATGGAAAGGTATGGGATACGGAATGGTGCTCTATCTGGCAAGTATCACAGGAATCGACCCGTCGCTCTACGAGGCAGCGGTTATGGATGGTGCTACCAAGAGACAGCAGGCAAAACATATCACGCTTCCGGCAATCAAACCAGTATTTATCATGATGCTGATTCTGGACTGTGGTAAGATCTTTAACTCGGATTTCGGTCTGTTCTATCAGGTTACCGGACGTATTCCAGCATCATTGTATACGACGGTATCGACTTTTGATACATATATATACAATGCAATCCAGTCTACAGCGCCAATCGGGCAGACGGCGGCAGCGTCCTTCTTCCAGGCAATCTGCAGCTGTGGAACGATTCTGTTTGCAAACTGGGTTGTAAGCAAATTAGACAACGAAAACAGGATTATATAATTAGGGGGTGTTCATGTGGCAAAAGAAGAAAGCGGCCAGTCATTGAATCAAATTAAACAATCCACAAACATCGTGTTCAACATCGTGTTCCTGATCTTGGCAGTGATGTGTGTGATTCCGCTGTTGTTTGTGTTTTCAATTTCCATCACTGACGAGGAGGCTCTTCGGGTAAGCGGATATCAGCTGATTCCGGCGCAGTTTTCCGGTTCAGCGTACAAGTTTTTGTGGAATGAGCGCGGAATGATTCTGCGCGCGGCATTTATGTCCGTTCTGGTAACCATTTTGGGTACAATTATCGCAATTGCGCTGGATACTTCCATGGGTTACGTTGTTTCCAGAAGAAATTTCAAGCTGAAAAAGCTGTATACATGGCTGATTTTTATACCGATGGTA
Source organism: uncultured Lachnospiraceae bacterium (assembly GCA_947178035.1). Classification (GTDB taxonomy): domain Bacteria; phylum Bacillota; class Clostridia; order Lachnospirales; family Lachnospiraceae; genus COE1. The sequence continues at coordinate 9,027 of CAMWXA010000037.1, forward strand.
TTCAACGGCGGTATGTTGGCAAGCTATGTGGTAGTAAACAATATTTTAGGTCTGAGCAATACCATATGGGCGTTGATACTGCCCCTTGCGTGCTCATCCTTCAGTGTGACGATCTGCCGTACATTTTTCAGGACGACAGTGCCGGATTCCATCATAGAATCGGCAAAGATTGACGGCGCAGGACAGTTCCGTATCTGGTCTCAGATCGTAATGCCGATCTCCAAGCCTGTTATCGCGACGATCGGTATGTTTGCAGCATTTGGATACTGGAATGACTGGTTCCAGGCTTCCCTGTACATTCAGGATAAGAATCTGCAGACACTGCAGTCCCTGTTGAACAATATACAGAAGAATATTGAGTATATCGCAAACAATCCGTATGGCGGTCTGTCACTGCAGCAGTACAAGGCTTCCATGCCTACAGAGAGTGTGCGAATGGCAATTGCGATCGTTATCATCGTTCCGATTGCATGTACGTATCCTTTTTTCCAGAAGTATTTCATTTCTGGACTGACCATTGGTTCAGTTAAGGAATAGAGTGTGTAGAGAATTTCTAAGCCTGCATAAGGCGCAGGCAAAGAAATTTTCTTCACACAGGAAGAACGCAAAAAGCAGCGTTCTTTTGAGACAGTGTATCTATTAACAATCAAAGAAGGAGGAAGTTATTATGAAGTTTAAGAGGTTATTGGCATCTGGTCTTGTAGCAGTGATGGTAATGGGAATGCTGACAGGGTGCGGCGGTAGTGGAGATACTGCGGACACGGGGAACAATACAGGCAGTGGAGATAATGCAGCATCTTCGTCAGGCAGCCAGAGCGGAGACAACGCACAGTCACAGAGCAGTAACAGCGGTGAGATCGTGAATTTAAAGTGGGTTACAATCGGAAATGGTATGCCGACCAATTATGATACATGGATTTCGTCTGTCAATGCGTACATTGGTGAGAAGATCGGTGTAAACCTCGAGATGGAAGTTATTCCGTGGGGTGACTGGGACAACCGCCGCAATATTATTGTCAGCACAAATGAACCATATGATATTATTTTTGGAAATGGTAATAACTATGTTGCAGACATTAACCTGGGGGCATACGCAGATATCACAGATCTGCTCGAGGCAAATATGCCAGGATTGATGGAGCTTATGCCGGATAAGTATTGGGATGGTGTTCGCGTAAAGGACAGAATATACGGTGTTCCCACATATAAAGACAGTTCGATTACCAACTATGCGATCTGGGATAAAGAGCTTGTTGATGAGTACAGTCTCGATATCAAATCCCTGATCACACTTGACTCTATGACAGAGACCTTTGAGACGCTGAAAGCTGACAAGAATGACTATCCAGTATATGTGAAGAATGATGGTCTGTATTATATCTTTGATGTGTATGATCAGATTGGAGCTGGTACACAGATTCTCGGTGTGCGGTTCGACGATCAGGATGGAAGAGTGTGCTTTACGCTGGAAGAGCAGGACATTATGGATCAGCTCAAGATTATACATGAGTGGTATCAGAAGGGAATCATCAATCCAGATGCCGCAACACTGACAGAAGGGCGTGTTTACAATATGTGGCGTGTTGCTCAGGGCTGGGAGTCAGCAGGTGTGACTTCATGGGGTCCTCAGATGGGCAAAGACGTTGTCGTGCAGCAGATTGAGAAGACAATTCTCTCCAATGAGACTGTTAGAGGTTCCCTCAACATGGTTTCTATCAATTCAAAGAGTCCTGAGAAGTGCTTACAGCTGCTGGATCTGGTAAACTGTGATACAAAGCTCCGTGACCTGTTCTACTATGGTGAGGAAGGCGTGAACTTCGAGTACACAGAGGACGGCAAAGTGCATAAGATCAACAATGACTGGGCACTTGCAGGCTATACACAGGGATCTTTCTTTACTGTTACAACACTTGACACAGATGAGTTTAATCAGTGGGATGAGGTAAAGGCTTTGAATGAGGCAGCGGAGTCTTCTGTAATGCTTGGATTTACATTTGATACCAATCCTGTATCAGATCAGTTGGCAAACTGCCGTGAGATCTGGCTGAGATACCGCAGTGAAGTAATGACCGGCGTACAGGATCCAGAGGTGGTAGTGCCAAAGATCAAAGAAGAACTGCTGAAGGCAGGATGGCAGGATGTTATGGACGAAGCTCAGAGACAGGTTGACGAGTTTATGGGCAAATAAAAAATAAATGGAAGACAGAGGTGTCGGCAAATGGCAAAAATAATCGGAAATAATCTGCCCGATATGCCATGGCAGGATCCAGGAACAGCGGAAAAACTGCCAGTGTGGCGTTATCATGCAAATCCTATCATAGAGCGGTTTGCAACAAAAAATTCCAACAGTATTTTCAATAGTGCCGTTGTTCCTTTTGAGGATGGGTATGCAGGTGTGTTTCGCTGTGACAGCAGATCGATCAGCATGGATATCTTCGCAGGCTTTAGCAAGGATGGTATTCACTGGAATATTTCTGACGATCCCGTCACATTTCAAGGGGCACACCCCGAAGTGGCCAAGAGGGATTTCCGGTATGACCCCAGAGTATGCTTTATAGAGGACAGGTACTATATCACATGGTGCAATGGCTACCATGAGTATCCGACCATCGGGGTAGGATATACCTTTGATTTTAAGACTTTTTACCAGCTGGAAAACGCATTTCTGCCGTTTAACCGCAATGGTGTGCTGTTTCCGCGCAAGATTCGCGGCAACTATTATATGCTAAGCCGTCCGAGTGACAACGGTCACACACCGTTTGGGGATATTTTCCTGAGCGAGAGCCCTGATCTGAAATACTGGGGCTGCCATCGCTACGTGATGGGAACGATCAAAGGCGATGCCTCAGCATGGCAGTGTACCAAGATTGGTGCAGGAAGTGTGCCGATTGAGACGGATGAGGGATGGCTGCTGATTTATCACGGTGTCATCAATACATGCAACGGTTTTGTCTATCGGATGGGCTGTGCGCTGCTCGATTTGGAAGAACCGTGGAAGGTACTCAAGAGAACAAAGAATTATATTTTAGGACCTCATGAAATCTATGAGTGTGTCGGAGATGTGCCCAATGTGGTATTTCCGTGTGCGGCGCTTGCAGATGCGGCGACGGGAAGAATTGCAATTTATTATGGCTGTGCAGATACTGTGACTGGGCTTGCATTTACGACTGTAGACCGTCTGATGGCTTATATGGATCCGGTTTGAAGCAAGTAGGAATCCGTTATAAGAAATGACAGGCTGCCGCAAATAAAAAAAGTGAAAGCTTTGATAAATTTTGCGGCAGCCTTTTTAACAGTCAGCATCGAAAAAATTGATAAACAAAATGTTCTGCATAGCAATGCAGGAATGGAGGTATATATGCATTTTTTGGACAAAAGGGTCAATGTAATCTGTGAAGAATTAAAGAAATTAAAAATTAAACAAAAGTTTACAATTGATAATTGGCAGTATAAGGAAGGAAATTATTTACGCCCCGAGGAAGCCGAGGCGGACCCGGCAGTATGGGAAGATTTTGACTGTCAGAAGATGCACTGGTATGGAAAGGACCGCCACTACTGGTTCAAGACGACGTATCAGGTGCCTCATGAGCTGGATGGAAAGCGGATGTGGCTCCATGTGCGCACACAGATTGATGAGTGGGATGATGCGAAAAATCCACAGTTCTTACTGTTTGTAAACGGGGAAGTGATACAAGGCATCGACATGAACCACAGGGATGTATTTTTATCCCCGTCTGCAAAGGAGGGGGATGTGCTGGAGATTGGTCTTCAGGCATATACAGGCACACTGCACACAGAGTTCAACCTGATCGTGGAGATGCATGAGATCGATGATAAGATCGAGAAGCTCTACTATGATTTGTGGGTGCCGCTTGCAGCGTTTTCCAGGATGGAGGAGGATGACAAGAACCGCAGGGATATCGAAGAAATACTGAATCAGACAGTGAATTTCCTCGATTTGAGGACTCCGTACTCTGAGGAGTTTTACCGCACGTTATCCGAGGCTTCGGACTACATTGATAAGGCATTGTACTCCGATCTGGCAGGCTATCAGGACGTGATTGCGACCTGTATTGGGCATACTCATATTGATGTCGCATGGTGGTGGACAGTGGCCCAGACAAGGGAGAAGACCGGGCGCAGTTTTGCAACTGTTTTGAAGCTGATGGAAGAATATCCGAATTATAAGTTTATGTCCAGCCAGCCGCAGCTCTATGCATTTTTGAAGGAGCGTTATCCGGAACTGTACGAGAAGGCGAAGGAGCGCATCAAAGAAGGACGCTGGGAGCCGGAAGGCGGCATGTGGGTGGAGGCAGACTGCAATCTGACCTCAGGAGAGTCCCTTGTGCGTCAGTTTATGCATGGCAAGCGCTTCTTCAAGGAGGAGTTTGGCGTGGACAACCGCATTCTGTGGCTGCCGGACGTATTTGGTTATTCTGGTGCACTTCCTCAGATTATGAAGAAGTGCGGAATCGATTATTTTATGACGACCAAACTTGCATGGAACCAGTTTAACAAAATACCTTATGACACAATGCGCTGGAGAGGTATCGACGGAACAGAAGTGCTGACGCATCTGATTACAACCTTAGGTGTGAACCAGCCCATCAAGGATTTCTTCACAACCTACAATGGAATGCTTCATCCCGATGCGATTATGGGCGGCTGGATGCGCTATCAGAATAAAGATATCAACAACGATATTCTGATCTCTTACGGCTACGGTGACGGCGGCGGCGGTCCGACAAGGGAGATGCTTGAGACATCGATTCGTATGGAAAAGGGTGTCAAGGGCATTCCAAAAGTTCGTCAGGCGTTTGCGCGCACTTATTTTGACGAGCTGAACGAGCGCGTCAGCGGCAGCAAACGGCTTCCGGTTTGGGAGGGAGAGCTCTACTTTGAGTATCACAGAGGCACATTGACTTCCATGGCTAGAAACAAACGTTCCAATCGGAAATCCGAATTGGGTCTGATGGATCTGGAATTGTTGTCTGTACTGACAGCGCCGGGGATGGCATATCCACAGGAGGAGCTGGATGCAATGTGGAAGGTGGTGCTGCTGAACCAGTTCCATGACATTCTTCCTGGTTCGTCCATCCATGAGGTTTACGAGGTGACGAAGGAGGAGTATGGCAGACTGGCAGAGCAGCTTGCATCAATGACTGCAGAGCGCAGCAGGGCAATCGCAGGAAGCGGTGAGGCTGTCACGATCTTCAACACGACAGGTGCAGTGAGGGACGATATTGTAAATCTTGGCACACTTGAGGGCAGTGCGCTTGTGGATTCGGACGGTGTGGTCTATCCGGTGCAGAAGACAAAGGACGGAAGCGTGGCATTTGTGCGGAATCTGCCGTCAAAGGGCTACAGGTCATTCACAGTCAGCGATACAGCGTCAGTGGTCGAAAAAGCACCATTTACACTGATTGGAGAGTATCAGCTGGAGACACCGTTCTACACGGTTAAGTTCGACCAGCAGGGAATGTTCACCAGCATTTATGACAAGGAAAATGACCGCGAAGTAGTACAGCAGGGAGAGCGCGCAAACCTTCTGCGCATGTATGAAGATAAGCCGATTTATTTTGACAACTGGGATATTGATATCTATTATACAGAAAAATTCTGGGATGTAGACAACGTGGAGCATATGGAGTGGACGGAGATTGGCGCAGTGCGTGCAGTGCTTGAAATTACGAGGAAGGCATCGCAGTCTACAATCCAGCAGCAGATCATTTTCTATGCGGACAGCCGCAGGATTGAGTTTGTGACTCATGTTGACTGGAAGGAACATCAGACATTGCTGAAGGTGCATTTCCCAGTGGCCGTGCACACAGACGAGGCAGCGTTTGACATACAGTTTGGCAATCTGACCAGAAAGACCCACCAGAATACGAGCTGGGATGTAGCACGCTTTGAGAGCTGTGGACAGAAGTGGATGGATCTCTCCGAAGGACACTATGGAGTTTCCCTGCTGAATGACTGCAAGTATGGACATTCCGTGAAGGATTCCAATATGGCACTGACCCTGATCAAATCAGGAATCGAGCCGAATCCGACCACAGACCAGGAGGAGCATGTGTTTACGTATGCGATTTATCCTCATGCAGAGGGATGGCGTGCTGCTGGAACAGTGGCAGAGGCATACAAGCTGAATCAGCCGTTGCTCGTACAGACACAGACAGAGGAGAAGGCAGCATACTCTTACGCATCCGTGGCACATGCAAATGTTGTGCTTGAGACGATCAAAAATGCCGAGGACAAAGATGGAACAGTCATTCGTATGTATGAATCAGAAAATGCATACACAAAGACAAAGCTGACTGTAAACACTGATTTCAACAAAGCATATATCTGTAATCTTCTGGAGGAAACAGAATGTGAGGCTGCAGTGGCGGGCAACGAAATCGAAGTCGTGCTAAAGCCGTATGAAGTGGTGACAGTAAAGATTTGTTAATTGTTACAATTAAAGGAGACAAATATATTATGCGGAAAAAGGAATATAATAAAATTATCAGCGTTATTCTGGCGGCGTCCATGATATTCAGTATGGCAGCCTGCGGAAATGCAGAGCCGGATACGCAGACGACGGTATCACAGGAGCCAGTACAGACGGAAGTCAGCACGGAAACGGTGTCTGAGCCAGAGACAGAACAGCAGGCAGCGTCCGTGTCAAACTATTCCGTGACAGAGGAGAACGGAAACAAGGAGCTGACGATGACACGCCAGCCGGAAGCATCTTACTGGTTTCCGGCACAGCTGCTGGAGTGGAAGGCTGCAGAGGATGAGGACCTGATCTTTAACGTGAGCACTGTACCGCTTGCAGAGCGCGCGGATATTGCATCACTTGACACAGTAAACGCGACACAGAATAAAGATACACAGATTATGGCCATCTCCATCATGAATGGCAGCACCAGCGGAAACTCCCCACATGGCTTGAACAAGGCGGAGACCAATGCGTTTTCCTACTGGCAGTATGTGGATTTGCTGGTGTACTGGGGCGGTTCTTCTGGAGAGGGATTAATCGTTGCACCGAGTGCCGATGTAGTGGACGCAGGACACAAGAACGGTGTGAAGGTTATTGGAACCGTATTTATGCCAATGACCGCGCATGGCGGAAAGATGGAGTGGCTGGATGACCTTCTGCAGCAGTCGGATGACGGCAGCTATCCGGTTGTGGATAAACTGATTGAAGTTGCCAACACATATGGATTTGATGGTTGGTTTATCAATCAGGAGACAGAGGGAACGGACACAGAGCCTTTGACAAAGGAACACGCATCGAAGATGCAGGGATTTCTTTCTTACTTTAAGGAAAAAGCGCCGGATTTGGAGCTGGTGTACTATGATTCTATGACAGTGGATGGCGAGATGGACTGGCAGAATGCGCTGACGGAGAAGAATATCGCTTATCTGAAAAATGACGAGGATGCGTCTGTGGCAGATGCCATGTTCTTGAACTTCTGGTGGACAACGGACTCACTTGCACCGGATGAACTGCTCAAAGCGTCCGCGGCACTGGCAGAAGAGAATCAGATTGATCCGTATGATTTATATGCCGGAATCGATTTGCAGAGCAATGGTTATGACACACCGATCAAGTGGAACTTGTTTGAGAATCCGGAGGGAGGAACATATACATCATTGGGACTTTACTGTCCAAGCTGGACATATTTTTCTTCACAGATGATACAGGATTTCTGGAAAAAGGAAAATAAATTATGGGTTAATTCCAAGGGTGATCCTTCAGCGGACATCAGCGCAGAGGGTGACACAGACTGGCGTGGTATCTCTACTTATGTGGTGGAGCGTACCGCAATCACATCCCTTCCGTTTGTGACAAACTTCTCGACAGGAAACGGATATGGTTTTTATAAGAAGGGTGAGCAGATTAGCATGCTCGACTGGAACAACCGAAGCATATCGGATGTCCTGCCGACATACCGCTATATCATCAAGGACGGAACTGGAAACAAGCTGTCAGCCGACCTTGACGTGGGCGATGCATACTATGGTGGAACCAGCCTGATTCTTCGCGGAGCGATGAAACAGGGTGTGTCATCTGATATCAGGCTGTACAGCGCGAGTCTGCCAGTATCAGACAAGATGACATTTACAACCACCGCAAGGGCGAAGGGAGCGGAGGTTGCACTTGACGCAGTGCTGACATTTGACGATGGTTCTGAGCTGGTGCTCGAAGGTGACAAGAAGGTTCAGGACGAGTGGACAACAGTCAATTATACAACATCTGAATTGGCGGGAAAGACAATAAAGGCGATCTCCTACAGGCTGACATCAAGTGCGGATATTGACAGTCTGCAGTTCCGTTTTGGAAATATCACAATGATTGAGGCCGATGCAGAGGAGACTGCTTCGGTGAGCAACGTGAAAGTGCTTGACAGCGAGTTTGACGAGGATGGAATGTATGCGGGTGTGCGTCTCTCATGGGACAGCGACGTGCAGACAGATTACTATGAAGTTTACCGGATTAATCAGGACCAGACCAAGTCGCTCCTGGGCGTATCCAACACAAACAGCTTCTATATTAATACACTGCCGCGCACAGACGAGACAAACAAGTCCACATTTGAGGTGGTTCCAGTAAATGCACTTCTGGCAGAAGGCACCAGCGCAGCTGTTACGATGGACTGGCCAGACAACAGCATCCCTAAGGCGGCATTCACGGCAGACACCACGCTGGCAGCTCCAGGAGAGACCATTACGTTCCAGAGTCTGAGCTCACAGAACACGCAGAAAGTGACCTGGACACTGGCAGGTGCAGACAAGGAGAGCGCAGAGGGTGACACAGTTTCTGTTACATATGCAGAAGAGGGAGTGTATGCTGTTTCCATGAAGGCGGAAAACGAGTCCGGCAGCAGTGAGGCCGCGATGGAGGGGTATATCGTAATCACAGAAAAGGCATCAGAAGGGCTTGTGCTTCTGTCACAGGGAGCCGGTACAGAGGCTGACGCATATGTTAATGACAACGAGGCACCGCAGTTTGCAGTGGACGGCGATTACACGAAGAAATGGTGTGCGACAGGAAGTGCACCGCACGAGATTACACTGGATCTCGGTTCTGTGAAGACAGTGAGTGCAGTGGATGTGTACCATGCAGAGGCCGGCGGAGAGAGTGCAGACATGAACACGAAGTCCTATGCAATTTATGTCAGCGAGGATGGTGCAGCATTTGAGGAAGTTCGCAGCGTGACCAGAAATACAGCAGGCACGACACATGATGCATTTGCACCTGTGAACGCACAGTATGTCAAGCTTGTGGTAAACAAGCCGACACAGGGAAGTGACAGCGCAGCGCGTATCTATGAAGTAGAGGTTTATGGATTAGAGGATACGCTGGAATAAAAGTATTTTGCCGGCGGCCGGGTTTCCGGGCTGCCGGCAGTTTGGAGGAAAAACGATGTCAGACAAGATAGCAG
>CAMWXA010000038.1 GCA_947178035.1 uncultured Lachnospiraceae bacterium
TGTGAGAAGCGTTGACATCGACCTCAACAAGGCGATGGACAGTGCGGCAGAGGCTGCCGAGAACATCAAGAACGATTTTGTCAATGCAGTGAAGGAAGAGGAAAATTAATCGAGGCGGGTAGGGGAAGGGCTTCTCCCCTGCCCGATTGTTTTGGATAGATAAGGAGGCAGTGATGGCAGTAACGGTTTTGATTGTGGAGGATGAGGAAAAGATCGGACGTTTTCTGGAGCTTGAGCTCCTGCATGAGGGGTATGAGGTCATGAAGGCGGCAGACGGCAGGGAGGGATTGGAAAAGGCGCAGAGCGGCAAGGCGGATCTCGTGGTGCTCGATGTGATGCTTCCGGAGTTAAACGGCTTTGAAGTGCTGCGGCGCCTTAGAAAAAATTCTGACATTCCTGTCATAATGCTGACGGCGCGCGACGAGGTGATGGATAAGGTTGCCGGGCTTGACGGCGGGGCCGATGACTACATGACAAAACCGTTTGCCATAGAGGAGCTGCTTGCGCGCATCAGACTGGTGCTCAAGAAGCGCGGCAGCAGTGTCGGTATGGCCGGTGCGGCCGGCCGGGACAAAAATCAGCTCAGCGTCGGGAAGCTTTGCATGGACGTGCAGCGCTATGAGGTTTCTTATGACGGGAAGCAGGTGGAGCTTACTCATAGGGAATTTGAGCTTTTGAAAGTTTTGCTGGAAAACAAGAACATTGTGATATCAAGGGATACATTATTAGAAAAAGTCTGCGGCTATGATTATATGGGTGAGACGAATATCATTGATGTGTATGTGCGGTATCTGCGGAGCAAGCTGGATGATGTGTTTCAGGTAAAGATTATCCAAACCGTGCGCGGAGTGGGGTATTGTATCAAAGATGAAAACTGACAATAAAAAAGAAAAAAAGACTGAGAAAAAACTGATTGAAATAAAAAGCAGACCATTTGACACAGTGCGTGTGACTTCCATTGCGCGGAAAATTAATTTGAACAATTTGGCACGCGTTTTTTTTGCGTATGCGGGCATGGATATCGTTGTTTTTGTTCTGCTTGCGGCGATTTTCGTTGTCGGCATGGATCTGCAGATGGAGGGGACATTTGCGTTTTCTCGTATTAGGAAGATTTCGTTTCAGACGGATCTGTGGAGTGCGGTGTACACTGTGTTGGACAGCAGCGATCAAATATTATATCATGTGCCGATCGGTGTGTGGTTCAGTTTGTTTCGTTGCGGAGGGGTTGTTCTTCTTGCGTTTCAGATTATTGATCTGGTTTCATTGGCGTTCTCTGGCACGGCGCAGGTGCGCAGGCAGCTTCGCCCCTTGAACCAGATCGCGGCGAGGGCGCAGCAGCTCAGTGAGATGGCTTTTGATGAGGCAAAATACCACAATCTGGAGGATGCGATTTCCAACCTCAAAGTGGATGCCATGGAAAATGGAATTCACATGCACGACAAGGAGCTGCAGGGGATTGAGACGGCGCTCAATGGACTGCTCGGCCGCATCCGGGCTTCCTACAAACAGCAGTCGCAGTTTGTCTCAGACGCCTCTCATGAACTGCGCACGCCGATTGCGGTCATACAGGGATATGTCAATATGCTTGACCGGTGGGGAAAGGAAGACACAGCGATTCTCGAGGAGTCCATCGAGGCGATTAAGAATGAGGCAAACCACATGCAGAAGCTTGTGGAGCAGCTTTTGTTTCTGGCGAGGGGCGATTCGAACCGGCAGAATCTTGACATGCAGCTGCATGAGCTGAACAACATCATGCGGGAAGTCTATGAGGAGTCGCTGATGATCGACGAAAATCATAGTTACCGTTTCGAGGAATCGGGAAATGTGCAGGTGTACGGGGATTGCGACATGCTCAAGCAGTCGGCGCGGATTCTCATTGACAACGCGGCAAAATACACGAGACAGGGCGAGGAAATCCTGATACGTGTGGGTGTCTGGAAGGACGGCTCTGCGTTTTATGGGATACAGGACAATGGAATCGGGATGTCTGAGCAGGATGTTGCGCATGCGTTTGACCGCTTTTACCGCGCTGACGCGGTGCGCAACAGCAAGACGGGCGGAACAGGACTTGGACTTTCGATTGCAAAGTGGATTGTCGACAAGCATCAGGGGTATTATGATATTGTGAGCCGCGAAGGGCTGGGAACACGGTTTAGTGTGGTGTTTCCGCGATGTGGTTAGTGTCGTGAAACTGCGGTGTTAAGTATGAAGTATTGTTGCATATTGATTGACAAAAGTAATACTTGAAGTTATACTTTTGGTATGAAAACAATTATAGGTGGGTATCCTGTAGAGTGGGATGACCAAAAAAACGAGATCAATAAAAACAAACATGGAATCAGTTTTGAAACTGCAGCGTTGGTATTTGCTGATGAAAATCGGATTGAGTATTTTGACAGACTTCATAGTGTTGAGGAGGACAGATATGTAGTGCTTGGCAGGGTAAATGATATTCTGTTTGTAGTGTACACAGAGCGCGAAGATGCGTCAAGACTGATTTCAGCAAGGGCTGCGACTGCTGCAGAGAGGAGGATTTACTATGGCGATTGTTAGAACGACAATAACGAATGGACAGAAGCCGACAGAGGCACAGATCAAAGAAATTGAGGAAGCTTCGAAAAGACCTATTTTTTTTGACGAAGATGCACCAGAATTGACTCCGGAACAGTATGCAGAAATGGCAGCCATAGCTGCATTGAGACGCGAAGAAATGAAGAAACCTGTCATTTCACTGAGAGTATCACCTGCGACACTTGAAAAAGCGCGTGCAACTGGAAAGGGTTACACAGGTTTCCTGAGCCGGCTTTTGGATAATGCCATTAATGATCCCGACATTGTGGCAAAGAGCTTATGACAAGAAAGACCATTTATCCATCCAGTCATTCATTCAGGGAATGGGACAATTGGATGGAAAATGGTCTTTTTCATAAGAAAATCAAATCAGCAGTTCTATTTGATATTTTTGCAGCCAGTAATTCACCTGCAAAAGATACGCAAGCAGCTGCGGACCAGCCATGAGCTGCCCATAGAACGGCCTGCCGTAGTCGGAGGGCTGGCTGATGTAGTCGAGCACTTTATTCAGGTCAATCAGTTCCCGCAGGGGTGCGCGCGTGTCGGACAGTGTTTCCACGATCGCGGTGCGCAGCAGATTTTCGTAAGCGGGATCATAGGTTTTGGGATAAGGACTCTTTCTGCGGTATAAAACTTCGCCGGGGAGTAGTCCGTCCGCGGCGGCGCGCAGCAGTCCTTTTACCACGCTGTCTTTGCATTTCATGGACCAGGGCACATTCCACAGATATTCCACAATGCGGTGGTCGGCAAACGGGACACGCGCCTCGAGCCCCGCGTGCATGCTTGTGCGGTCCATGCGGTCGAGCAGCGTCTGCATAAACCATTTGATATTGAGATAAGAGATTTCACGTCTGCGTTTTTCTTCGCGGTTTTCCCCCTCCAGAACAGGAACTTCCGATATTGTCTTTGCATATGCGGCGTGGGCGTATTCTTCTAAGGGAAGAAGGGATAATACGCTGTCTTTCAGGAGCATGGTGCGCGGGGTGAAATCCATTGACCACGGGAAGCAGTCTGCGTCGAAGCACTCTTTCCTGTGAAACCACGGATAACCGCCAAAGATTTCATCGGCGCACTCCCCGGTGAGGGTTACTTTGTGGCTGGCGGCGACTCTCTTGCAGAAGTAGAGCATGGAGGCCTCGACGTCCGCCATGCATGGCAGGTCTCTGGCGTCCACCGCCTCAAACAAGTATTGATATAAATCAGCATTGGCACATTCAAGGTACTGGTGGTTGGTATGGCAGTGGGCGATCATCAGATCTACCCATGGTCTGTCCTGTGAGGGCTGAAAGGCATTTGCCCTGAAATTTTTGTCATTGTCTTTGAAGTCAAAGGAGTATGTATCGAGCCTCTTACCCTGCTTTTGAAGCTCGCTGCTGCATACCGCTGTGACAAGACTACTGTCCACACCGCCCGATAAGAAGGTACAGACAGGCACATCGGAGAGCATCTGCATCCTGATGGCGTCTGTGACCAGATACCGGGTTTTCTCGACTGTGTTTTGCCAGTCCTCTTCATGTGGATAACTCTCCAGTTTCCAGTAACACTTTGTGGATAGGTGCTGGGAAAAGTCGGAGCCGTAATATTCGAGATAATGTCCCGGCAGCAGCTCATCTATATTTTTAAAAACACCCTTTCCGTAGGTCTTCGCAGGGCCAAGACCAAAGATCTCACAGAGCCCGTCGCGGTCCGCCTGCGCCTTAAAGTCAGGATAGCACAGGATTCCCTTCAGCTCGGAGGAAAAGATGAGGGTGTTGCGAAAGAGGGTATAGAACAAAGGCTTTACCCCGAGTCTGTCGCGAAAGAGATATAATCTTTGCAGTGTTTCGTCGTATATGGCAAAGGAGAAGATGCCGTTTAGCTGTGTGATGTAGGAAGTGCCGTGAAGGAGGTATCCCATCAGAATCACTTCTGTATCGCAGGTTGTTTCGAAGACGATGCCTTCCTTCTCCAGCGCACGGCGGAGACTGGGCATGTTGTAGATCTCACCGTTATAGCAGATGACAGCGCGGTGGTTATCAAGCTGTCTTGCCATAGGCTGCTTTCCGTATTCGAGGTCCAGAATGGACAGACGGGTGTGGGAGAGTCCGCAGTTTCTTGACAGCCAGACTCCGTTTTCATCAGGTCCGCGGTGCTGCTGGCGGGTATTCATCTTCTGCAGGATGGAGAAACATCTTGCGGATTCCTCCGTATAGTTTACATGAAAGCTTGCAAAGCCTGCGATTCCACACATTTTTGATATCCTTTCCCAACATATGAACGATTTTTATATATAGTCTTTCAGGATTGGCTGATACTGCTTGTGCTCCAGCGCCATTTCCAGTGTCGGTATCAGCAGTTCAACGTGTGCCACCAGAGAGTTTGGTTTTGTCTGATAGTTATCCTGCCCGAACGGGACGAAGTAGATATTTTTGCTGTTGCATAAAAGTCCGATATTTTTCAGGTTCATGCCAAGCCCGTCGTTGGTCGAGATGGAGATAACGAGCGGCTTGTTGTTGCGCATGTGGGCTTTTGCCGCCATGAGGACAGGCGTGTCAGTGATGCCGTTTGCGAGCTTTGCGGCAGTGTTTCCAGTGCAGGGGAGGATTGCCAGCGCATCGAGGTACGCTTTCGGACCGATTGGCTCTGCGCCGGGAATGGATACGATCGGGTCTTTTCCTGTGATTTCTTTTATTTTAGTGACATATGTGTCAGGTTTTCCAAAGCGGCTCTCGAGTGTCTGGGACGCCTCTGACAGAATCGGATAGATGTCAGCGCCGGCGTCGGACAGCTTTTGCAGTTCTGCGAAGGTTTTCTCGAAGGTACAGAAAGATCCGGTCAGTGCGATTCCTATTTTTTTTCCTTTGATGTCCATGTGGATCAGGCCTCCTATAGTCTGTTGATGACGTAGTCTGTTAAATACTTTGCGCAGCTTTCTCCGGCGTATTTTCCGGGAAGTCCCGGGCAGAAATGAATGTTGATGTTTAATTTCTGGGCAGTCTCGTAATCGGCGCCTGTTCTGTTGGAGGCGATGTCAATGACAATGGCGTTTGGCGATACTTTTTCGAGGCATCTGCGGTTCAGGACACGTGCGGGAATTGTGTTAAAAATATACTCAAAACAGCAGATGTTGTTCCACAGCTTTGACAGATGCAGTGTCTCAAATCCAAGAGCACACGCGAGGGCAAGCTCGTTGGCGTCGTTGGAGCATACTGTGACACAGGCGTGAAGCCCTTTCAGGCGGTCGGCGATAATCTTGCCGCATCTGCCATAACCCAGTACAAGGGTGCTGCTCATATGGATGTTTGTGTCCTTGTGCAGCAGTGCTTCCAGGATAGCGCCTTCCGCGGTGGAGACGGCATTGTACAACGTCATGGGCTCATCGAGCATAAAGTCGTGGCAGCTGATTTCCCGCTCCTCACAGGTTCTGCGGAAATCTTCCGGTATGATGCCGGCGAAAATTTTCTGGTGTTTGTGAATGCCCCGCTGCAATTCTGAGATGCTGATTGGGGCATCAGAACGCTCCTCGCAGTAGAGGGAATCAGATTTTGTGAACGGAATGCCGCCTATGATCACCTGCGCGGAGTCGAGGGCTTCGCGCAGGGAGTCTGTGAAAGTTAATTTGGATTTTATGGATGGACTGCAGGAAATCTGGACAGTGCAAAAACAGAGAACCCGATAGCCTTTTTCTGCTAATATGGGAGCCATACATGCTGTCCGCCTGTCGCCGCCTAAGATTGCAATATCAAATTTTGCCATATTTCTTGGAGGCATATCGCACCTCCTTATATTTAATCGACTTATCTTTAAAATATGACAAAAATAGAAAAAAGTTCGGCCTGCATACAAGAAAAGCACCGCAAATCAGCGAAAATCTGCAGGTGCCTGTCCATTATGCATTATGAAAAATAAATGACAGGAAATCCTGTATCACCTCAGGATGGTTCTCCAAAGTACAAATCCCGAGAATGGAATCCTCATCCAGTCCGTATGCAGAGGGGAGGTCGCTGTTTTTTAGATAAATACCGATTGGACTGGATGTCTCCGGATCATAATAAAAGTCATCCTCTAGCTGGGCGAACTGCTGGGGCGGCAAGAAGTCCTGCAGGTTTAAGAACACATTCTGGTTATGATATTGTTCCATAACAGATTGCTTTGTGATGACAATGTCAACCGTATCAGTGCCTGTCAGGGACTGGAAAACAATCAAGGAGGCGTCGCTGTACAGGTCATCTGACAAATTGATCGAGGTGTCAAAAGTAATGACTTGCCGGCCGCTGAAATTTTCCCTGGCATAGAAATCATCTTTTAGGCGGTCAAGCTGTGCTTCCCCGGCGAAAGACTGGTCGATGAAAGCGCAGTAAAGCATACAGTCCTGTCTGCTCCTCAAGAATGCCCCGCCAGCCTGATACAAAAAGAATAGAATCACAAGCCCAATCAGAATTGGAATCCTGTAATAATTCCAGATATACCAGCGCCGGTCTGCCGGCGTCATCTTTTTTAATTTCTCTTTCTCCTCGTGAAAAGATTTTCTGAATGCTTCTCCTGCCATAGTGTTTCTCCTTATTCTGTATTTTTTGCAGCGATTGAAATATGGTTTCTTATTCCTCCGGCAGGGGGATACTGATGATGATCTCGTTGCGGTAGTAAGGAATAGAGCTGAAGGAGATCTGTACATTTTCTTTCCCGTAATATGTAACAAGCCGGTGGTATATGTTGTGCAGTCCTACATGTCCTTTGTTATCCTCGACAGGATTGCCTAAAGTGATCGCTTCTATTTTTTTTACGTCAAAACCGCTGCCATTGTCAATCACTCCGATGGACAGGCGGTTTGCTGACGCGTGAAAACTGATTTCAATCGTGGGAACGGATATTGGTATTCCCGACGCATCGATACCAAAACCATGACGGATAGAATTTTCCACCAGAGGCTGCAGGAGCGTTTTGGGAATCAGCAGCTGGGTTAAGTCTGAGGAAGGCTTGTACAGGAAGATGATGGATTGCTGAAAACGCTGATTCATTAGCTTGATATATACATCGGCGTGGCGCAGCTCGTTGGAAATGGTAATCAGATCTGCCCCGTAGGAAAGTCCGATGCGCAGGTATTCTGCCAAGTACTGAATCATGTTAGTAGCGGTGTTGGAATTTCCGCGCAGCACTTCCGACTGGATGCATTCCAGGGTATTGTAGAGAAAATGAGGATTCATCTGCTCTGTCAGAAGCTGGACTTGTGTTTTGTATTTCTCCGCCTCCTCCTGCTTGATGCGCACCATCTGCTGGCGGATGGTGTCATGCATATTATTGATGGCAGATCCAAGCTGTCCTATCTCGTCGTTGGCAGAGAATTTTAATTTCTCTGTATAACGGTTTTCCTCAATCTGATGGACCACCGCTACCAATGTGTTGACAGGGCGGGTGATGTAGCGTGCCATCAAAAACGCGATGGTCAACAGAAAGAACACCAATAGTACAAGTAACAGCAGCAGCGTATAACCAGTCTTTCCAAAGATATCTGGAAATGTTTCCCGGGGGGCATAGTTGAGCAGAATCATATCTCCATAGCGCAGTCCGTAAGCGGCCAGATAGCAGTCAGAGCTGACAAAGGTACTGCAGTCGGAAGTATTCCAGGTGGCAGCGTCGAGCAATTCTTTGGTCCGCTCATCTTCGAGAATTGCTGTGACATCCTCCGTATCTTCGGTGGAAGGACTGTTCAACAGATCGCCGTCGGCGGTCAACAGGTAGTAAACATTTTCTGTCTCGCTCACATTGGTCAGATTCAGGCAGGTCTGGAGCTTGGCGGAATCAATAAAGATGATCACATAGGCATCCGGCGCAGAATCAGAAAGGTCCAGTTCTACATACTGCGTGATAACGCTTACCGGAAATACAATCGGAATGACAGACACCCGGCTGCGGAAAGGGCTCTTGCGCTCCTTTAAAAAAGAGATGCCTTTTATGCGTGAAAGTTCAGCCGGTGAGAACATCTCCTCCGCCGTCTCGTAAAGGGGATTATTGAAAAGCGTGTAGGCGGTCCTGCCATCCCCGGAGAGAAGCATCGCGCCGTGGACCAGGTAATTGCAGTTGGACAGTGTGGAGAGCTCATCCTGTATCTTACTTTTGGCAGTGAGGTAGGATGGCTCGCTCAGACACAGGTATTCAACATCGGATTTAAAGTCCTCGGTGCCGCAGGTGAGTACAAAACGCTCAATGATATCGGTATAATTCATATAGAATGTGTTTGCGGCGCTGACAGTGGCTGTCTTAATGCCGCCGAGCAGCCGTTCTGAAAAAATATAGCGGTAATAGATCACTGCGGTTAAGGTAATAATAGTGCTAAGAGCAAGTGCAAGACCGCACATGACAAAGCTGATTTTTGAAAAAAGAGAAAGGTTCCTGAACTTTTTGCGCATGACTTTACTCCTTTTGGGTTCGATCTGTATATTTTGCCTGAAAATCGGAGGGGGTAATACCGTGGACATTTTTAAAGGCCCGTGAAAAGGAACGGTAATCCCCGTACCCTACATGATAGCTCACCTCATTGATGGAAGTGTTGGGATTCATCAGGGCGCGCCGGGCATATTCCATTTTTTCGGTCAGCAGATAATCCCGCAGGTTTACATTGGTCTTGTTCTTAAAATAGATAGCAAAATAAGAAGGGCTTAAATGTACCTGTTGGGCAATATCCTCAATTTTAATATGGTTTGTTACATTTTGGTGAATGAACTCCTTGGCTTTGCGTATGATAGCATCTTCTGACTCGGTGCAGCCCTGGGGAGCTTTCGTGTATTTATTTCCGCCATAGCCATACACTGCATCAATAAATTCGGACAGATGGCAGAAAGAACTGCTCATCCATTCCCGGATCTGGGAAAGCTTTGTGAGGCGGTACAAATCCTGCGCGTTCACTTCCGATAAGATTTCCTGGTGGGAAAAGGAAGAGAACTCCTGTTCAATCATGTGAAACAGGGAGTAGCACATGCTGAAAACATAGTTTGGCGGGGGCATGGGCACGTAGAGCAGACGGTCAATAAACTCATTGCAAAAAGTGCGGATGCCCTCTAAATCCTTCTGGACAATAAACTGTACCAGAGGAAGGCGGTCAATATCTGTCAGCTTCAAGGTTGGCTGAACAGAGCAGAGTATCTCATAGGTGAAGATTCCCGATGTGTCATCATACAGCCGGTAGGTGATGGAGGCCAGTGCCCGGTTGTAGGAGTAGGAGCACTCCATCAGACCGGAAACCATGTCTCCGATACCGATCAGCGGCATCGGAAGATTCTTTTTCTGGATAGCTGTCTGGCACTTGATGGCATTTTGGAAAGGGAGGCTGTCAGAGGTATTAAAAATACCTACAATCTGATTTTCGCCGTGTTTCCAGAATATATGTTTTTCCTGGGAAAATTCCGCATCCAGACAGGCAGTCAACTGCTGAAAGGGAAGCTGCTGGTCCTTTTGTTCATAGAGCAGGACGCAGACATAGCAGGAACTGTCACTGATGGCAATTCCTGTATTTTGCAGAAGTTGTCCGATCATGTTTTGCTCTAAAATCTTGCTGTCCAGCAGCCGGTTGAGAAAATTTAAGTTCAGTTTTTCCTGATACAGTCTGCTGTGGTTGCCCTTGTTTTGCTGACTGCGGTCTAGGCAGGTTCTGTATATGGCATCGTAGAGCTCAGAGCTGTCCAACGGCTTTAAAAGGTAGGCTTTTGCACCGTAGCGAATGGCATCCTTGGCATAGGAAAAGCTGTCGTAGCCGCTCAAAATAATAAAATCGGTCATGATTCCAAGCTTTCTGGTTTTCTGGATGACCTCAATACCGTCCATATCCGGCATCTTGATGTCAATAATGGCAAAGTCCGGACGGAGTTCCAAAATGGCGCTGAGGGCATCCTGACCGTTCGTGGCGAGGCGGACGAGTTGAATACCCAGCTCTGCCCAGTCAATGGCATTTTCCAGTTCTTTTAATATGCTGATTTCGTCGTCTGCCAAAATGGCAGTAAAATAAGTGTTTTGGGTTTCCATGTTCGTCCTCCAAATATACGCACGAGCGATAAAGTCTGCGAGGCGGCGTTAAGTATTAACGCTCGTGAGTCGGTGCTGCCGGAAAATTCTACAGCTCCTTGGTATAAATAATAAAAGTGTATCACACGATGCGTCATAAGACAAGAGTGATTTTTTGGAAAAGAAGCTGGCCTTTGTGCAAATAGAATAGTAAAGTCAATTTTACGGGGTGTAAATTGTCCGTATTGACTCTGCAAGATAGGGCGCAGTGTGATATTCTTATACATTCAGCACAAAAAAACATAGAATTTGTTACATGGTAAGTGAAAAGTGTCCTTTGGTTTCGGTGGGAAACATAATAAAATAATAAATGTAATATACGTGTGCAAAATTTTACATAAAAGGAGGATACCATGAAAAAGAAATTAATTAGCATGATGTTGACGGCAGCGATGGTTGCCAGCCTGTGTGCATGTGGCGGGACACCCGATGCAGATAACGGGCAGAGTGCGGGCGGTGATTCGTCAGCAGACAGCGAGGCGCAGTCATCAGGCGGGCAGGAGGCGCAGGCGCCGGAGGGTGCAACTTCCATTGAAGTGTGGACCAATGACCGCCATGACCTGGAGTATGTGGAGTCCATGATTGACCAGTACAATCAGAGTAACTCCGACGGGATTTTCATCAATCTGACTGTCATCACCGAAGACTATCAGAATATGCTTGCCCTGGCTTACAATGGCGGTACAGCACCGGATGTAGTGACTGCGAATTCTCTTCCCTTAAATACATTTGCGGATACCGGCATTTTGGTCCCCTTAAATGAGTATATTGACGCGGATGAGACATTCCAGAAAGTCAATGAACCTTATGAGCATGCTTATGAGGGCCTGAATCTGAGAAACGGGAATATTTACGGTGTATATACCGGTATGCGTTCCGGCGTGCGTGTGGAGTATAACAAAGATGTGGTGGAAGCGGCAGGATATCAGGAAATCCCCACAAAGTTGGAAGATTATATTGATATGGCAAAGACGATTACAGAGCAGAACGGCGGCAGCTGCTATGGTATCGGTTTTACGTCCTCTTCACCGTTTGAGCGTCTTCTGGAGATGTCTGCACAGGTTTCCGGCATTTTCTATTATGACTATGTGAATGGCCGGTATGATTTTAGCGGATACAAGGAAATTCTTGAGCTCGGCCAGCGATTTATCAGTGAGGACATTGCATATCCCGACCAGCAGGCTGTGGATAATATGAGAGCGCTGTTTGCAGAGGGACAGTTTGCGCTTTGGAGCAATGCATCCCAGGAGGCGTCTGTATTTACAGACCAGATTCCTGTGAATGGCTTTGAGTGGGGCGTGGCACCTGTGCCTTCTATCACTGGCGAAATCAAAGGTGCACTGCAGACGACGCCGTCCAAGTCATGGGGGATTGTATCTTCCTCAGAGAACAAGGAGCAGGCATGGAAGGTAATCCAGTATTTCCAGTCTGAGGAATTTGTAAAGGGCTATTTGGAAAATGGTTACTGTCTGCCAATCAGCACTTATATGGATGGCGTGATTGACAAGTCCAAGATTGGCCGTCTGGCTGATTTCTCCATGCTGGAGTATGAATCGGTATATCCGCAGCCGCCAGTTATCAATCTGACAGGTGATGATTACCGCGTTGTACTCTGGAATGCAGTGATGGATTATGTGGACATCGATGATGCTATTGAAGATTTGAATACCCGCTACAATGAGGCGCTGGATGCAGATGTTGCTTCTGGTGCGACCAAGAGGCTGGTGATTTCTGATTACGATCCGCTTCATCCCAATGATGGAACAATGACTTATCTTGAAGAGTAAATTACGGGAATAAGGAACGGGAAAACAGGGGGACCAGAGGATGGTTCCCTTTCCTGTTGCGGCATCTGCTTCCCATGAATGAGTGGGGGATAAGGAGGATTTGATGCAAAAAACAAACAAAGAGAGAAAAAAAATTAGTAGAGATGATCTGGTGGCGGGGCTGATGCTGACACCTGCCATTGTGTTTCTGATTGTGTGTTCGATATACCCATTTATCTGGATATTCCGGTATATTTGTTATGACTACAACGGATTTACGGCCACCTTTACAGGAACACGCAACATTACCAGGATGTTGGGCGACAAAACTTTCTGGAACAGTGTCGGACACACCTTTGAGTATGCTGCATACAAGCTGATTTTTATTATTCCGTTATCGCTGCTGATGGCGGTTCTGCTGAATATGCGCATGAGAGGCGCCAGTCTTTTCCGCGGAATGTATTTTATGCCAACCATTATCAGTACCTCTATTTCCGGTATGATCTTTGCGTTCATATTTGCGACGCAGAACGGCATTGCAAACAGTATATTGCAAGGTATGGGGATTATTGACTCTCCAATCAAATGGCTTATGAGCCGGGACTGGGTGATGGTGACGGTGACAATCATGGCGATATGGGGCGGTTTGGGTAATTATATGTTGTATTTTACCACTGGAATGAACGGCTTGTCCGAGGATGTGTATGAATCGGCAAAGATTGATGGGGCAAACGGTGTGCAGACCTTTTTCAGAATTACGCTGCCTATGCTTGCGCCGGTATTGAAGGTCGTTCTGATGCTTGCAATCACAAGTGCATTCAAAGATTATGAAGCGATTATGGTATTGTCCAAGGGTGGTCCGGGCAATCGCTCTATGGTAATGTTCCTTTACATATATAATTTGATCTTTGGTTCTACAGACTCGACAAGTCAGGCTCAGATCGGCTATGGCGCTTTGCTGAGTATTATGGCGGCTCTTATCGTGGGTACGGTGACAATCATTTACAATATTGTAGCGAAAAAACTGGATGATGTTGTGTAGGAGGTGACAGAGATGGAAAAAGGGCATGCGGTATATTCGACACAGACGAAAATACTGAGAGGTCTGATATGGGTATTCATGTTGTTTATGGCATTACTGATGATCTTTCCGGTAATCTATATTGTTTTTGGATCTTTCAAGGGAAATTCTGAGCTTCTGGTAGGCGGAACGAATATTTTTCCGAAGAAATGGGTGTTTTCGAACTATTCCAACGCATGGCAGCAGGCAAATTTTGCCAGATATACAGTCAACAGTATTTTTCTGGCCCTGGGGGTGATGGTTGTATCCCTGATAAACTCTACTATGGCGGGATATGTGTTTTCCAGAAGAAAATTTAAGGGAAAAGAGATATTATATGGCATTTTTGTGATGTTCATGTTTATCAATGTAGGTTCTGTGTCATTGAGACCATTGTTTGAGCTGTCTGTAAAGTTACATATGAATAAAAGCCTCATCAGCGTTATTTTGATCTCAGCAGGCGGCGGTCAGGCGACGTATCTGTTTTTGAGCCGTGGTTTTGTGAATGCGCTTCCGAAGGAGCTGGATGAGGCAGCCAAGATTGACGGATGTACATTTTTCCAGATTTACCGATTGGTAATTCTGCCTTTGCTGAAACCGGTCATGGCAACAATCGCCCTTCTTTCTTTCCGGCAGGGCTGGAATGAGTACATTCTTCCATTGGTATTCACGATGACAAACGAAAACCTAAGACCCCTTACTGTGGGTGTTAACATGCTGAAAAATGCCGGCGACGGTGCAGCGGCGTGGGATATTATGTTTGCCGGCGCCAGCATTGCGATTATCCCAATGCTTGTGATTTACTGCGTCTTTAGCAGAAACTTTATGAGCGGTATGACAGCGGGAGCCGTGAAAGGCTGACAGATGTTGACAGAGATAGAGAAAGCCACTTTGCCAAAGTGGCTTTTGTCTCAATATGGATAATGATTGCACAGCACAATGTGCGGAAATGAGGAATACGATGCAGAGATGGAAACTGGGAATTGATGGGTATGTGATGCAGTATATGATTGCAGGCCCTGTGACCGAAGATTATGCCTCCGATACCAGAGCTTCGGAGCAGCTTGCCCTGGAGGCAAAACTGCGGGCAGAGATTGTCTCGCCCAAGGCAAAAGACGCGGCGCTTCGGATTAAGATGGGGGACAGGGAAGCGCATGGAGCACCCTGGACCGTTTATGCCGCTTATGGGAATTGCTTTATCGATGTGTCTTCCTTTTATGCTACCTTGCAGAAAGTCCATCTGGCGGCCGCTGCGGTTTTATATGTCCCAAAGGACAGGAAGACTGTTGTCAGGATATGGACTTATATGGCGGTTGGCGTGTACTTAAACGGAACGCTTGTGGGAGAGGTGGAAAGACCAGTCTATAAGCCCATTCAGTATCTGGATGTGGAACTGTCCTTAAGGTCGGGAAACAATCTTTTATATTTTGACTGTGAGAACCTGGGAGTGCGGGACACCAGAAATATGTTGGCCGTTCAGGTCAGGGACAGTGATAAAACCATCGAAGTCGCGCTGCCTGATGAAGAATTTCAGGATCGGGTTTATCAGGAAGTGGAGTTTCTCTCAGCGCTGCAATTAAAAGGCGGGAGTGTAATTTTTCCCAGACAGGCACCTAAGGGTCTTACATACTGCAGCCACAAGGCAAGTCCGGACTATGAGGTGATGCGCCATGCGCCGGTGTGGCAGCAGCCAGGAAATGGGACCGTGCTGGAGATTCCGCCGGAGATAACGTGTGTGACAATGCGCATTCAGAAAGATGGTTATGAACTGTCAAGGACGCTGGAATTTGCACAACGGCGCAAGCCTGAATACAGGAATCAGACATTGTCCTGGGAAGATAATTTTAGGGCGGTCATGGAAGAAATTGCTTCTGTGGGGAGTCTGAACCGGGGAAAGTTTGGATTTGCCATATCAAATATTCTGGCAAGAAAATATCTTGGATGGGAGTGTCCCGAGGACAGGGACAGGCTTTTGGGAGATTTGGAGCTGATTCACAGGCGGGTGGACTGTTCGGATTTTCTGCTCTGTGGTCTGCTTCGCTATATGCACCACTATGAGCTGGACCAGGAACTGGCAGAGCGGGTGCAGGAGATTCTGCTTGATTACCGCTACTGGATGGATATGGAAGGGACGGATGCCATGTGCTTTTGGAGCGAGAACCATGCGCTGATGTTTTATTCCTCGGCTATGGATGCGGGCAGCTTTTACCCGGATGCGTATTTTCCGCGGGCAGGCATGAAGGGACAAGAGCTTGCTCTTTTCGGGAGGCAGAAAGTGCTGGAATGGCTGGAGGATGTCGAAAACGGGGGTTTTGAGGAATTTCTGAGCACAGTGTATATGTGTGTGACCTTCGCAGCACTGCTAAATGTGGTGGATTTTGCGGAACCTGACATTTCCCGCAGAGCGAGGGCTCTGACGGATCGTCTGGTGCGGGAACTGTGCCTGCAGACCTTTCGCGGCAGTGTCATTGCGCCTATGGGACGGGTGTACAGGGAGGTGATTTATCCCTTTGACCAGGGAGCGCAGTCCATTATCCATCTGCTGTATCCCAAAGCTCCGGATGACTATGGGGAAGGATGGCTGGCATTTCTTGCAAACAGTACCTATCGCTTTATGGACGGGCTGACAGAACTGATGGAGCAGGACGTGGAATGCGCCTACACCGCAGGGAATGCTTTGATTATGCTGGAGAAAAACAGGGACTACTGTCTGACCTCCGTGCAGTCGCCGCGCGGGGATGCCTTTGAGCGGTGGGAAAATATCCGGGGAAAGACGGGCGGTGACAGGGCGTCTCACGCCTATACACGATCTCTGAATGAGTGTTTTCATGGGACGACCTGTTTTCAACCGGGCGTGTACGGCTATCAGCAGCATATGTGGTATGGTGCGCTTTCGGCGGAAGCAGTGGTATTTGTGAATCATCCAGGGACTTATGCGGAACACTCTGGCATGCGGCCGGGATATTGGTTTGGAAATGGGGTGATGCCGGCCCTAAAGCAGACAACAGGTATGCTGGGGGCTGTGTATGATATTCCAGATGGCCATCCGATTGGTTTTACCCATGTGTACTGCCCCCTTGGCCGGTTTGATGAGTCCATTACGGAGTCCCATTGGCTGATTCTGAGGAAAGATAAGGGCTATCTGGCACTGTGGAGCAGCGGAGAGCTGCAGCCTTATAGTGATATGATTTTTGACTGTGAGTTCCGGGTGTATGAGAGCAGCACTGCCTATCTGTGTATCTGCAAAAGAGGGCAGGATTATGACAGTCTGAAGGATTTTGCAGACGATGTCAAACGTCTTTGTCCGGAGTATGACCGCGCACAAAAAAAGCTTTCCACAAAAGACGGCTATGCGCTTGTGTACTGCGCCGGCGAGGACAAAACGCAGTTTGTCGATTAGCGTGATAAATAAAGGATGGGAGAAAATATGACAGCGATACCAATAAGAAAAAAAGAAATGACTGCAATCAACACCCCTTTGGTTTTTCCGGGAAGGGACAGCGCGGAGTGGGAAAGCCTGTCTGCATTTTGCAGGGAAGGAGTACATTATCTGATTGTTGCAGGCGGGGGCGGCAGGTGGATCAGCGAGAGCAGGGATTTAAGGCGATGGCAGGAGTTAAGACCACTCTCAGAGGAGGATATGGCGGCTCTTGAGAATGCAGGCGGGGAGCATCGGTCATCGAACTGTTCGATTGTATGGGATGAAGAGCTGGATCTGTACGTAAAATACGAGCTTCACAAGGACAAGACAACAGCTGGTACACAGATCTGTCTGGCGGTCGGGCGGGATTTGAAGCACTGGCAGTGCTTTGCGCGTGACAAAGCCACAGCACCGGAACGGGGCATTGTGTATGACGGAGATTATTACAGGGCGCTGCCCTTTGGGGAATATATCTGCAAAGAGTCTTTGCCAGAGGGGGTTCCGGTCTTTGACATACGGGATTACGGGGCGGTTGCAGACGGGGCGACCCTGTGTACGGAACCATTTATGGCGGCTGCGGAGGCGGCGAGGGATGCTGGAGGAGGCATTGTGCTGGTTACAGGAGGACATTACTGCGTGGGCTCTGTCTGGATTTATGACAATACGACGTTGTGGATTGCCATGGATTCTGCCTTGTGTGCATCCAAAGACCTCTCCAATTACGACAATGCACTTCTTGCCTGCATCGATGCCAGAAATGTGAGTATCCGGGGAGGGGGAAAGATTATCGGAAACGGTGAATACTTTGCCTATCTGCCTTTGAAACGTCCGCTGCTGGAGCCGCTCGAAAAAACCAAGCTTCCACCGCATTTGTTTGATCCGATGGGGTATCCGGTAGACACGATTCGCTATGCGTACCGCTCCAGAATTCGTTATGCGGAGGATAAATATGAGGAGGGACTGCGCCCGATCGAGCGGCCGATGTACACGGTATGGATGTGTGGCTGTGAGGGGGTGTCAATCGAGAATATTGTCATCGAGGGTGCGCTGGACTGGACACTGGTGCTTGACTGCAGCCAGAACGTGAAAATCAGAGATATCGTAATCAACGGAAACCGCCATGTGGCAAACACAGATGGAATTGATATTATGGGGTGCAGCCAGGTAGAGATTGACCACTGTTTTATCTCATGTGCAGATGACGGAATCTGTATCAAATCACCCAGAAGGCGGGAACATGACGGGATTGCGATAAAGGGCTGTCAGGCTGAAATGAGAGGGACAAACGATATCCAGGTCAGGGACTGTACGGTGGTGTCTGTGATGAACGCCTTTAAAATAGGAACGGAGACGTATTTTGACATCGAGAATGTCACGCTGCAGCGCTGTAAATTTATGCTCCCAGATATTTTTCCGGGGACAGTCTCTGGAATCTCGATAGAATCTGCGGACGGAGGCAACGTGCGGAATATAGAGATCTGCGATGTTGAGATGAACCGGGTGTGCTGGCCGCTGTTCATCTGCCTGAATAAGAGAAATAAAT
>CAMWXA010000039.1 GCA_947178035.1 uncultured Lachnospiraceae bacterium
CAGCAAAGAGGTTCGGGATAGCCAGAAGAGCAGCGCTATTTACAAAAAGTTGAAAACACTTTTAAAAGAAAAGCAAAAGTCTTAAAAAGGCAGTTCCTAAGTTAGAAAGGATAGAAAAATGGGAGTATCAGCAAAGGGGCGAAGGCGGATTTCGTATCAGGGGCAGAGCTTTGTGTGGTGGATTGCGCCGGACGGTGATGACTGCGACAGGGTTTATCTGAATATCGTTTCTGAGGACAAGAGCATTATACTTGCCTACAGAGTTGATGGTGAGAGCTTTCGCATTATCAGCAAAGGAAGGCGGCTTCACGGAGAGCAGACCTCCGGGAAGTGGCAGTGGTGCTGGATTCCGTTTCGGGAGCCGCTGATGGTTGTGACGCCCAAAGATGTGGCGCAGATTATCGCGTGGGCAGTCGATGGGAGGGGGGATAGACGTAATGATTGAATTCGTAAAGGCCGGCACATCGGATGCCCTGGTGATAAATGGCATCTCCAAACGTTCATTTGACAGTGATGTAGAGATAGGAGCACCTTGCAAAGGAGGTCCTCCCGGGTATATGTCGGTACAGTTTCATACAAAGATGGCAAGATCAAATCATTTATACAAATTGTTAGTTGATGGGCTTATTGTAGGTGCGGCCATTCTTTTTATGGACGGAGACAGACTGAATATAGGAAGAATATTTATCAGTCCGGAATACCATAGAAAAGGATATGGTGCATATATGATGCAGGAAATTGAGGGAATGTTTGCGGATGTGAAGGAATTTTATCTTGACACCCCTGTTTGGAATACCCGCACAAATTCTTTTTATCCAAAACAGGGATATATCGAGTATAAGAGAGACAGTGCGTTTGTATATTATACAAAAGTATTAACATAAATGATTAGACGCAGCTGTATGATAATGATGAAATGAGGAGCAGACAATGAAAATAGCCGACATGCACTGTGACACCATATCCGAGATCTGGGAAAGCAGGAAACATGACAAATCCCAGCAGCTTTCACAGAACAATTTACAGGTCGATATTCAGAAAATGAAAAAATCAGGATATCTGCTGCAGAATTTTGCCATGTACGTGGACTTGAAAAAGGGGCTTGATCCGTTTGCATACGTGTC
The DNA here is from genome assembly GCA_947178035.1 of uncultured Lachnospiraceae bacterium. Taxonomy (GTDB): domain Bacteria; phylum Bacillota; class Clostridia; order Lachnospirales; family Lachnospiraceae; genus COE1. The sequence continues at coordinate 1,125 of CAMWXA010000039.1, forward strand.
GGAGCTGATTGACGTCTTTTACGACGAGATGGAGAAAAACAAAAATGACATTCGTGTCATAAAAACATATGATGAAATCCTTGAAAACGAACAGCAGGGGAAAATGTCCGCGCTCATGACAATCGAGGAGGGCGGATGCTGCAAGGGAGATATCGGAAATCTGGAGAGACTGTATCAGCTTGGGGCGCGCATGATGACACTGACCTGGAATTACCCCAATGAGCTTGCAAGCCCGAACATATTTGTAAGGAATACGCAGGCAGAAAACAGTTCCGTCAGGAATGTCGTCAGTGATGCACAGTCAGCAAAAGATTTCCAAAAAGGCAGCACAGTCAAAGATGACAAGGGATTCTGCCTGTTTGACAATTCGAAGGGATTGACGGAAAGCGGATTTCTATTTATAGAAAGAATGGAACAGCTGGGCATCATCATTGACGTTTCCCATCTGTCCGATGCGGGGTTCCGGGACGTTGCACAGAACACGAAAAAGCCGTTTGTGGCAAGCCATTCCAATGCGCGTGCGCTGTGCGGACACTGCAGAAATCTCACGGACGATATGATACGCACAATCGCGGAGCGGGGCGGTGTCATCGGACTCAATTACTATGGGTGCTTTTTGAATGAGACGAATGACAGTCATTCCAGCGTGGCTCGAATGGCAGTGCACGCGCGCCATATGCTCAGGATAGGGGGCAGCGAATGCCTTGGGCTTGGCTCTGATTTTGACGGTATCAGCGGCGAACTTGAGATACAGGATTGTTCGCAGATGCACAAACTCGCCGATGAACTTGAGAGACAGCATTTCACCAGTACTGAGATTGAGAATATTCTGTTCCGGAATGTCATGCGGGTATACAAGGAACTGCTGTGACATAAGGGACTCATTTCTGAAACACATAATATTTTGAGGATACACCAGCTTCCACAAATTCCTCTGCCATAATAAAATGATTTTTTTCCAAAACCCTGATAGAAGAAATATTGTCAGAGTACGTGAAGGCACCAATGGTGCACAAATCATATTTCGGAATAATTTCCAACAGAAACAACCGCATCGCCTCAGTGGCGATTCCCTTCTTCCAATAGTCTGTCTCAAAGATGCAGCAGCTGACCATTGCATTGGGTTCATTGACAGGGTGAAGGCCATAGCACCAGATGTCGCCGACATATATTTCGTCTGCCAGGATCGTTCTGCCGTAGCTCGTTGCATCGGGAAGAAGCGTCGCCTCGTAATCGCGAAGGGCTTCTTCGAGCGTTTTCGCCTTTTGCGGAAGTGTCCGGCGAATCAGCGGTGTATTGGCTTTCCTGAAATAGACTGCTGCTGTCTCAGCAGTCCGTGTTCCTAAAGTAATTTTCATAATAATGAGCATCTCCTTCGTTGATAAAATCCGGCGATGTGATGTTCCAAAGCGCTTCTGATTATTGTAGCACATTGTTATTGATTTCTCAATATACAGCACATGCGATTGCAGACAGTGTGGAAAGCTATTGTTACTGTTCACAGGTCAGGAATGCGCTGAACTGCGCATTCCGTGAGAAAACGTACAGCTTGAAAAGCAAAAATCCATTTGCGTACGAACGAAGTTCGTATTGCAATTTTTGCATGGATTTTTGCCTGTTACTGGAACGGAGTGAACAGTAACAAGCTATTTGTATGAATAAAAGATGAAGAAAAGAACCAGCTGACAACCGTTAACAGTCTCTTATATAGGCAAAAACTATAACTGCTAAAAGGAAAGAGAAACTGTACAATTACATTGGCGTCTGGTATAGTAATACCAGAATTATAATTCGTATGAAAATCCTAGGAAAACGGAGACAGTAAAATGACGCTTGTCCAATTGAAGTACATTATCACAGTGGCAGGGGAAAACTCTTTCAACGATGCAGCCAAAGTCCTGTTTATATCGCAGCCAAGTCTCTCTGCGGCAGTCCGCTCACTGGAGAAAGAGATCGGGTTTGACATCTTCGTGCGCTCGAAAGCGGGAATCACGGTGACTGCGAAGGGCGCGGAGTTCATCGGTTATGCCAAATCAGTGATGGAGCAGTATGAACTGCTGGACGCAAAGTTTATCTCACAGACCAAGGTGCGCAAAACCTTTAGTGTGTCGATGCAGCACTATACGTTTGCGGTGAGTGCGTTTGTGGAGCTTGTAAAACAGTATGGAATGGACGAGTACGAGTTTGAGGTGCACGAGACGAAAACGTACGATGTGATTGACAATGTCAGAAACCACAAGAGCGAGATTGGAATCCTGTATCTGAATGATTTCAACAAAAATGTGCTGACCAAGCTGTTTGCGGAATACAATCTGCAGTTTGAGCCTCTGCTGGAGTGCAGGATCTATGTCTATCTGTGGAAGGGGCACCCGCTGGCGGACAGGGAGGAGATTGCCCTGGAAGAGCTGGAGGAGTATCCATGCCTCGGATTTGCACAGGGAGAGCACAATTCCTTTTACTTCGCGGAGGAGGTCTTGAGCACATATCAATACAAGCGATTTATCCGCGCAAACGACAGGGCGACGGTGCTCAATCTGATGGTTGGACTAAATGGGTATACACTGTGCTCAGGAATTATCTGCGAGGATTTGAACGGACAAGATTACTGTGCGATCCGGCTGAAATCGAATGAGAAAATGACAATTGGCTACATCTCCCGCAAGGATGCCCCGGTCAGCGCCATAGGACAGAAATATCTGGAAGAAATCGCAAAGTACAAGGATAAATTGCTGGAATAGACAATTGGTTTCGCGGCGTGTCCGCAGAATGTTTTAAAGAAAGCGCGGGGACAGCGTGAAACAGGAGGAAGATATGTATCAGTTATTGACGGCACAGTTAAAATCTATGACAGAGGACAATCCCTATCCGATTTCCAATCTCGCAAATGCGGCTGCGCTGCTCTACCACAGTCTGGAACAGATTAACTGGGCAGGGTTCTATATCATGCAGGATGGAAAACTGATTCTGGGGCCGTTTCAGGGAAAGGCAGCCTGTACGCAGATTGCAGTCGGGAAGGGAGTCTGCGGCAGGGCAGCTGCTGTGGGAGAGACACAGCGCGTCGATGATGTCCATCAGTTTGAGGGGCATATCGCGTGTGACAGTGCATCGAATTCCGAGATTGTCATTCCGCTGTACAAAAACGGGGAACTGTTCGGCGTTCTGGACATTGACAGCCCCATAAAAGGACGGTTCCGCGAGGAGGATCAGGCAGGTCTGGAGGCGTTTGCAAGAGCATTGGAACTGACATTGTGAAATCTTCCAGACTTTGCAGAAAATGACAAAAATTAGATAAAAAGACGGAATCAAAAAGGCTTGACTTTAAGAAAAAATATGTGTATGCTTTTGCTAAATCATAGTAAACCTGTATATAAACAAGGAAAAGGAGAGAATATTATGAAAAAGAGTAAATTACTGGCATTGGGACTTGCAGCCGCGGCAATCGTGGGAGTTGCAGGCTGCGCTTCAACAGCTGGTTCATCCAGCGTGGAAAATGCCAGGGAAAGTCAGAGTGAAGAAGCAGGTGTTTCTGAGGCGGGTTCTTCGGAGACAGAACAGACAGCGTCTGGTCAGGCGCACGGGATTACGGCGCCGGAGGGTGACGACAATCACATTTCCATAGGTGTCACGCCGGTTCCACATGCAGAGATTATCAATGGCGTTGTCAAGGCGAAACTTGAGGCGGCGGGCTGGAATGTCGAAGTTGTCGAATTTAATGATTATGTGCAGCCAAATACTGCACTGGAGGACGGCGAGCTGGACGCCAACTATTTCCAGACAATCCGCTATCTTGAGGAGCAGAACACCGGAAGAGGACTTCACCTTGTGGCAGTGGCAGGAATCCATCTGGAGCCGATGGGATTTTATTCGTCTGGAATTGATTCCGTGGACAGCCTCGCAGATGGCTCCTCGATATCGATTCCAAATGACAGTTCCAATGAGTCCAGGGCATTAAAACTGCTGGCGGACAATGGTCTGATTACGCTTGGCGATACGGAGGATCTGTATGATTTGACAAGCATCGCAGAGAATCCCCATGATTTTGAATTTGTGGAGCTGGATGCGGCAAATCTCGCGCGATCACTCGACGATGTGGAGGCGTCTGTCATCAACGGAAACTATGCGCTGGAAGCAGGGTTAAATCCAGCTGCGGACGCGCTGTTTGCGGAGCAGGCTGACAGTGATGAGAGCTACAAATATATCAATTATCTGGTTGTCAAGGAAGGAAATGAGGAGACGGCGAAGACGAAGGCGCTCACAGAGGCGCTGCAGAGCGAGGATGTCAGGGCATACATAGATCAGAACTATCAGGGCTCAGTGATCGCTGCTTTTTAGGAAATAAGCCGCGTGGTGCATAAAGTTTGTGTCTACAGAAAGAGTTGGTTTGATGATTAAGATTCAGAACTTAAACAAAAAATATGACAATCTGACTGTATTAAAAGATATCTCTTTGGAAATAAACCAGGGAGATATCTTTGGTATTATCGGTCAGAGCGGTGCAGGAAAGTCCACACTCCTGCGCTGCATCAATGGGCTGGAGCCTTATGACGAGGGCTCTATCACGATTGAAGGGAAAGAGATTGCATCGCTGGATAAGCGGGAACTTCACATAATGCAGAGCCGTATGGGCATGATCTTTCAGAACTTCAATCTGCTCAACCGCCTGAATGTCTACGACAATGTGGCGCTTCCGCTGCAGTTTTGGGGAAAGAAGAAGAATGCGCCTGAGAGCAGAGAAAAGATTCTGCATCTGCTGAAGCTGGTGGGATTGGAGGACCGCATAAAGAGCAGGCCAGGCCAGCTGAGCGGCGGGCAGAAGCAGAGGGTGGCAATCGCGCGGGCGCTGGTGCTGGACCCACAGATTTTACTGTGTGATGAAGCGACTTCCGCGCTGGACCCACAGATCACAAAGGATATTCTGACACTTCTGTCACAAATTAACCGGGAGATGAATATCACGATCGTGATGGTCACGCACCAGATGGAGGTTGTCAAGGAAATCTGCACGAAGATGGCATACATCGAAAACGGAGAGAGCATTGCCGTGGGCAGGCCGGAGGAGCTTTTCGTGGCACCCAACTCACCGATCAGAAACTTTGTGCGCGATGCGTCGGAATTTCTTCCGCAGGAGGGCGTCAATATCAGGCTGTACTTCAATAACGATGCGACGGCGGAGGACAGTGTGATCACCAGGATGGCAAGGGAACTGGATATCAATTTTGCGATCTGTGACGGCAGATTAGAGAATTATCATGGCACGATCATGGGAAGTTTGGCAATCAATGTGAGCGGGGAGAATCAGGAAGCGGTCACATCCTACCTGAGCCAGAAAAATATTCCATGGGAGTACGCGTGAACAGCAGACGACAGGAGGGAATCTTTTTATGTGGGATATTATAACAAAGGCAGCATGGCAGACCATATATATGGTTATTGGCTCCACGCTGTTTTCTGTGATACTGGGCTTTATACCGGCAATGATATTGACGCTGACTGCGCCGGACGGGCTTAGGCCGAACCGGCTGATCTATGGCGTGCTTGATGTGATTGTCAATATTTTCCGGAGTTTTCCGTTTATTATACTGATGGTGATTATCATTCCGTTTACCCGGTTGATAGCAGGGAAATCAATCGGGACAAAGGCGGCGCTGGTGCCGCTGACAGTGAGTGCGATTCCATTCGTGGCAAGGGTGATCGAGACAGCGCTCCGGGGAGTCGACAGCGGATTGATTGAGGCAGCGCGGTCCTTTGGCGCCAGCGATGCGCAGATTATCCGGCGTGTGTATCTGAAAGAAGCATTTCCGGGTATCATATCGGGCATCACACTCACCATGATCAACCTGATCGGTTACAGTGCCATGGGCGGCGCCATCGGTGCAGGCGGCCTGGGAGATGTGGCGATCCGGTATGGCTATCAGGCCTATAAAATACCGTATCTGGTCGTTACCAGTATCATTCTGATCATTTTTGTGCAGTTGATACAGAGCATTGGGAATCTGCTGTACAAAAAGCTGATGTAGAATTCCGGCCCTGATGGTCAGGGCAAAAAACGATACAGCAGACAATTGACGCGCTGCGGACATTCCGGCCTTTGATATTCAGAGCAAAATTTCATAAAATGCCGCATCGTGCGTCAGCGCGCTGCGGTTTTTGTAGTCAAATAAAATATAGGCAGGCGTTTCGAGCCTGTCTGTGCAGTTTTCAGGACATTGCTTCCACACAGGATATGCGAATTTTTCAATATGCGTCATTCGCAAGAGCTGTACTGAAGTATAGCTGTCGTAGCCTTTCAGATATTGATGTGCCTCCTTTTCGTGTTCGAAGAACTGGCGCATTTTTTGTTTTTCCGCAGCGTTGGTGTTCATCACATTTTCCGGCGAAAAGTCTGGTCTGCTCTTAAGGTTTTCGCGCAGATACAGGTCAAAGGTGAGGAGCTCGGCAAAAAGGGCACGCCTGTCTGCCGCGACAGAGCATGCAAAGTCCAATAACACCTGATAGCGGTAGCTTCTGGAGGGCGTGCTGGTCAGATATCCGTTTGTGCGGTAATAGTCTGCGAGAGCCTCATACATATGGAAGGGGGAGGCAAATTCGCGTGTAAGGACAGGGAGGGTATGGGTGAACTGGCTTGAATTATAGTATATTTCCACCATTTCCTCAATTCCCTTTAAACGCAGCACATCATCATAGCTGAGCCATTTGGTATACAGCACCTCGTAAGGCGGTCTGGAACCGTAGACAATGCCGTATTCGCCGGCACGCTGTTCCATCGGTGAGCCTTTCAGCACTTTTAGGAAACCGAGCTGCAGCTGGTTGGGATTCATCGCATACACATCATTGAAAGAATGGGCAAAGCTGTCGTAATCCTCATACGGAAGTCCGGCGATCAGATCAAGATGCTGGTGGATATTCTGAAAGCTGTGGATGGCGGCAACTGTCCTGCGGAGTGCGTCAATATCCATGCGGCGGTTGATTGCATGCAGCGTCGTATCGTTGGTGGACTGCACACCGATTTCAAGCTGGATTAAGCCGGGGCGCATACCGCGCATCACTTCGAGCTGCCTTTCAGTCAACAGATCGGCTGCGATCTCAAAGTGAAAATTTGTGACACCGTTGTCATTTTCACGCAGGTAATTCCAGATGGAGAGTGCATGTCCTTCATTGCAGTTAAAGGTGCGGTCGATAAATTTTACCTGCGGGACTCTGCGGTCAAGAAAATACTGCAGCTCAGCTTTTACAGTCTCAATATCGCGCAGACGGACTTTCCTGTCAATGGAAGAGAGACAGTAGGCGCACTGAAACGGACAGCCGCGCTGGGATTCATAGTAGATGATGCGGTTCTGAAACGTGACAAGTGTTGGATTATATATAAAAGGAAGCTTGTTGATGTCCGTGAGACTGCGCTCGCCCGTAAAGCCGTCTTTGCAGACAATTCCCCTGATATCTGATAAGTCTGCCGCATGTTCCCAGTAATACCGCAAAAGCTCCAAAAAAGTTTCCTCTCCTTCGCCCACCATGATTCCTGCAAGCTGCGGAAGTTCCTGCATCCGTTTTTCAGCATGAAAGGATACTTCTGGTCCGCCGAGCCAGAGGGCAGTATCGGGCAGTAGCTTGGGCAGCTCTGCGAGCAAATCCTGCACCATCGTCCAGTTCCAGATATAGCAGGAAAAGGCCGCTGCCTGTGGCCGCCTCTGATATAAGTCCGCTAAGATGGCACTGGACGGCTGGTTGATCGTGTACTCCGCAATCTCGACCGCACACCCGTCGGGACGGTCAGGGTAGTACTTGTCAGCATAGGCTTTCAGACTGTGTACGGCGGGATTGGAGTGGATGTATTTGGCGTTGATGCCGATTAGCAGGATTTTGTTGTTTGAGGTTTGGTTCATATTTGGTGGCTCCTATGTGTTAAAATATTGATTATATTATAACAGGAAAGAATGAATCGCAAAACATTTATTATTAAAAATAATAGAAGAGGAGACGACTAAAGCGGGGCAGATACCTGCCCCACTGTCATATTCGTGCTTTGAACGGTGATACACTTATATATAACTGTCTTTGTCAACGGTCGGATGCTGTCTGCCTGCGCACTTTCAGTTCCACGCATTGCGCCTCTGTGTCCTCTGCGGTAAAGACGGCTTTTATCGTTCCTTCCTCTGTTCCAGCGCGGACAACGGCCATCACGTACCCGTCGTACGTTTCCCATTCCGTTTCGTCATAAGCGGTAAGCGCCTGCGGGTCCGCGCTGCCGAATGCTTCCAGTCTGCCCGCTCCTTCCACGGAAACCGCTATTTTCTTGGATTCATGGAGGTTTGGAACCCCATTCTCATCCGCCAGATTTACAGTGATAAAGGAAAGATCCTCTCCATCAGCACACAATACGGTCTTGTCAGCCTGTGCACAGAGATGGATTGTATCCCCTGCTGTAGTCAGCGAAAACCGTCCTGTCTCCCTGCCCGCTTCGTAGCTTACCGCCATCAGTTCACCGGGCTCATAGGTGATTTCATAGGATGCCGTAAATTTATGCTGTTCTCCCGCCGGTTTTCTTCCGAGAGAATGTCCGTTTAGGAAAAGCTCCACTTCCTCCGCATCCGCATAAATGTCCACAACCGCCGGCTTTCCTTCGTATCCCGGCCATGTCCAGCTCGCAATCGTATCCTTGTGCATCCACGGCGTCTTAGAGCATTTCATCCCATACCGGTCCAGGCGCTCTACTGCCAGATACGGCTCTTTGCGCAGACCGTACACGATCTCCCTCAGATAGCTAATCGGGCGTCGGTATCCAATCAGATCCAGGTCTCCTATGTAAGCCGTTCTCTCCGGATACACGCTGGTGAAATTCGCATTGCCGTCATAGTGGAAGATACCGCACCCGGCTTCTCCCAGATAATCATAGCCTGTCCATGTAAAATCACCCAGCACATGAGGGTATCTTTTTACGATTCCCCACAGCCTTGCGATATCCGCCGGAAAAGTCTCTGTTCCCAGAACCGTCTTATTTGGATGAAGCTCGTGTTCTAATACGTGCCTGTCAGTCAGATAGTTCAGTCCGATAATATCACAGGATGAAGAACATCCCTCCAGCGCCTTTGTCAGAAGCGGATGAACCGCGAAATATTCTCCCCGCTCTCCTTCCATCAGACTCATAATACTGTTAAAAGCATTGCTGCCGTCACTGTTTCCCGATCCGTCTGCCTGAATCGAACCGAACCTTTTCATGATGTCTCCCATAATTTCCGTCAGATGGCGTCCCGCTGTCATAAGTCCGTTCAGTCCCATGGTCGTATATCTGGTGCGATCCAGTTTATGAAGTTTATTGCAGATCTTACGGCTGAGAGCCGCACCTGCCTCCGAACCGGCCTCTGTGATTTCGTTTCCGGCAGAATACAGGATTACGCAGGGGTGGTTATAGTCTTTTGCGACCATATGCTCTGCCACTTTTTCCCAACATTGCCCAAAATGCAGCGCAAAATCATAGGGATTCTTGCGGAGTGTCCACATATCGGTCAATTCGTCCATGACCATGATTCCGTAGCGGTCACAGGCATTTAACATTGCCTTGCTTAACGGGTGATGTGAACTGCGGATACTGTTAAAACCTGCTTCCTTCAACTGCCTGCACCGGCGTTCCTCCGCCTTTTCCAATGTGGCGGCGCCTAAAATCCCATTGTCGTGGTGGATACAGGAACCGCGCAGCTTTACTTCTTTCCCGTTCAGTCGGAGACCGTGCGCCGAATCCAGTGTAAGGGTGCGGATGCCAAAGGTTTCTGTCGTCTCATCCAACACCTGTCCTGCGCATTCGATCCAGACCCTGCACTGATACAGATTTGGATGCTCACAATCCCACAACTGCGGATTTGCCACACAGATACTGCATCGGGCTGTTTCCATTGTCTCAGGGTACATAACGACCATCTGGCGGTCCTCGGCGATTGTCTCACCGTCTCTCTCCAGAAGAATGTGCACAGCAGCAGTCTCCCGCACGTTGCTGATGCTTTGCACTTTTGTTTCCACTTCCACAATGGCAGATTCTGTGTCGGCAGCCAATGTCGTGATTCGGATGCCATCGTTAGGGACATGTATCCTGTCCCCGACGATCAGCTTTACATTCCGGTAGATTCCGCTTCCCGTATACCAGCGGCTGTTCGGAACCAGACTATTGTCTGCGATCACTTTGATTGTATTCTCTGCGCCGTAATTCAACCACGGATTCAACTTCACATAGAAATTGGAATAGCCATAGTAATTTGTTTCTGCCAGTGCTCCGTTGATATAGACCATTGCGGTCTGATAGATTCCTTCAAATTCCAGAAATACCGCTTTTTCTTTCCATTCTACGGGAGCAGTCAGCGATTTCTGGTAAATGTACTCTCCCCCCGGATAGAATCCGGTCTGGGCGCCGCTCTCCGCGTCCGGTGTCCGTGTTTCGTGGATCATTGCATCGTGGGGAAGATGTACATTCTGTGCCGCCATGGTACACATAAAGGAAGATGCGCTTGCGGACTTTCCGCCTTTCATTACCTTCCAGTCGTAATTAAAATTTTTCCGAATCATTCGATTGCTCCTTCTGCTGCATGTTCTTTGTCCCACGCCCTGTTTGCATCTTCAACCTTCAGCAGGTAAATCAATAACGCCATGAACAGACCAAATATAATTGGGATCACTGCATACATAAAGAAAATCATGTTGACAGCGCTTTCAGGCTGTATGGCCGCTGCTCCGTCAAATCCGCCTATTGCCAGAAGCCATCCTACTACGGCGCTGCCGATACCGCCGCCAAGCTTTACGCCGATCGAAGAGCAGCTGAACATTACACCGTCGATTCTCACTTTCTGTGTCCGGTATGTATAATCGCTGGTCTCAGCAACCAGGGCATTCAGGGTGCCGGTAAGCGGTCCGCCCGCCATGTTGCGGAAAAACGCTGCAATCAGCATAATGGGAAGGTTCTTATTAATCGCTCCGACAAGGAACAGGAGTCCCATCAGAATTGTGACGATGCGGGCATACAGGTTCATCTTTCTCATCGTGCCGAATTTTTTTACAAGCGTTGGTGTCACCATCAAAATGAGCATAACTGGAACCAGGCTGACCAGGGAAAATGTTCCCAGCAGCGCAGGGTCGCCCATATAATACGTCATGAAGAAAATGCCGACACCCTGTGTAATACCGCTGTAAACGTAATTTACCAGATACAATCCAAGAATTAAAATGTAATAAGGGTTTTTCAGCAGCAGTTTCAGGGACTGTCCAAAGCTGACTTTCTCTGCCGCTGGCTGTTTCTGCTCTGCCTGATACTGTTCTGCACCAGTATCTTCATCCGGCACTTCTTTTACCATCAGCACGCTGAATGTATTAACGGCAAGTGCGATGACTGCAAATAGAAGAGCAACCGCACGCCATCCTTTTGCGCCGCCGCCAAACCGTTCCACAAGTCCCATTACATTATAAGAAACCACTAATGTTGTAAAGGTAGCAAATATAAAACGGATCGATCCAAGCTGTACTCTTTCCTGTCCGTTTTTGGTAATCTTAGCGGCTAGTGACGAGTAAGCGATACTGTTTGCTGTATAAAAAATTGCGTTGAACGCTGTGTAGAATACAAAGAAATACGCATACTGCATCGTCTCGCTCATGCTTGGAATCGCAAATACCAGAAACAAACTTGCCGATACGCCGATCTGTCCGAACAGCATCCACGGACGCGCCTGTCCCATCTTGCTCTTGGTCTTGTCCATCAGACCGCCGAAGAATATATCTGATACACCATCCAGCAGCTTGGATGCCATCATCAGATTACCGATAACCAGACTGTTAAGTCCGACCGCGGTTGTAAGGTAGAGCAGCATAAAGCTTGATATCAGAGCATATCCGCAGTTTGAAGCCATATCGCCGGATCCGTAGGCAACTTTCTGATACCATTTTAAATACTTTTTGTCATTCATAGAACTTCCTTTCCTCCTTTTGGCAGTTCAGATTGATTTTGATCTGAACTGCTATTCCTTGTTTACTTTTTCCGTGATAATGTATATACTTTATCTTGATACGACTTAATTTTAGCAATTTTCACCAAAAGCGACAATGACACTTCTGTTGCTATATCCACATAATCTGTATCATATTCGTGGATTAATGCGGGTATTACGGTGCCGAAATATTTGTATTGCCCCACCAAAGGCGTCAGAAAGGAGATTTTCATGAAAACAAATGCAGCAAACACAGACAACACAGGCAATATTTTAAAGGTGTACAACGCAAAAAGCACGATTAATTCCTATTATGATATGTCTGCTCCACTACAGTTCACACTGAGCTATTGCAGCGGCCTTACCAGTGAAGACTATTTCAATATTATGATGATTTCCCCGCGTGCAAGTTATTTTCACACCTCATCCATTGAGTCCATTTTCCACACATTCAACGCCCGCTCCCCTCATTATCACAGTTTCTTTGAGCTTGTGATTGTCCTGGAGGGATGTATTTCACAGCGGATAGAAGATAAAGACTACTTTTATCCGGCTGGTACCTGCTGTCTGATCAACCAGAATGTCCTTCACGTCGAGAAGTATACAGGAGAGGCCAAAATACTGTTCCTTGGATTGTCGATCGGTTTCATCAAAGAGCTGCTGGAAGCGTATAAGATCGCTTACTTTCCAAAAGAGGAGACAGCCTATGAGAATTCGATCTTCCGGTTTATGGCTGAGAATATTCATCTGGAAAAGGGAAAGAATTATCTGGATTTTCTGCCAGTCTATCAGAATCAGTCCAGCATATCCGATCTGCACAAGCTTGCGGATCAGCTGCTTCATGCCATGCTGTGTCCAAAGCTGGGTTCGACTTACATGATAAAGGGCATTGTCTGCAATTTATTTCAATATCTGGATACAACAGAGTTCTATCATATCAGTGATGTAAAACTTAATTCCGACTCTGATTTCGTGCTGTTTTCCCGCATCAGCCATCTGATGGAGGACACCAATGGGCGCATGTCACGCTCTGATCTGGAACGGGTTCTGTGCTACAGTGGCAATTATATGAACACAATCATCAAAAAGCGCACTGGCATGTGTCTCTATGATTATGGCCTTACGTTCACATTGAAGAAAGCCGCCGCACTTTTGGCAGATACGCCCACCTCCATCGCGTCCATTGCGATACAGATGGGGTTTAGCAACCGGACGCATTTTTATAAAGTATTTAAGGATAAGTATGGGATTACACCTGGAGAGTACCGTGAAAAGCATAGAAGACAGATAACAGGCAATAACTGATATTTCCTGAAATGAATAATGGGAACAAGATATCATTCAGTATTCTATCCAAACAGTTTCTAGAGTTATTTACATCTATTTCCATTTCAGTTACATCCTTCGTCAAATTCTATTGACAAAGGTATGAATTCGTACTATAGTATCAGGTATGAATTCGTACTTTATGGAGGTCCCAAATGAAAAAGAAAACTTTTGAAAAGCTTCACCGCATCAACTATCTTGGCGCTGAGATGGAAGCGCTGTATCACCAGGCTTCGCTCAGACTCGGCATATCAGACAGCGCGATGCGTGCGCTGTATACCGTCTATGACAACGACGGCACCTGCCTGCTCAGCGATATATACAAGCAGTCCGGCATCAGCAAACAGACTGTCAACTCTGCCATCCGGAAACTGGAGAATGATGAGATCCTTTATCTGGAGCAGGAGACCGGCAGAGGAAAAAGAGTGCACCTGACTGACAAGGGAAAAGATTATGTGGAAAAAAATGTCGCCCGGTTATATGCGGCAGAAATCGAAATATTTGCATCCTGGTCAGAGGAGGAAATTGACAGCTACATCCGTTTCATGGAAAAGTATAACGAGCTGTTCCGTAGCCAGTTAGAGCGGATGCAATAAAATAAAGAGGAAAGAGATTATGAAAATACAACTTTCGGATCACTTTACTTATGGAAGAATTTTGTGGTTTACGCTGCCATCAATTGCGATGATGATTTTTACATCAATCTATGGCGTGGTAGACGGATTCTTTGTCTCAAATTTTGCGGGAAAAACGCCTTTTGCGGCTGTCAATCTCATTTTCCCGTTTCTGATCATTGTCGGCACGATTGGCTATATGTTTGGTTCCGGCGGTTCTGCTGTTGTCGCAAAAACTTTCGGTGAGGGCGAGTATGAAAAGGCTAACCGGTACTTTTCGCTCTTTATCTATTTTGCCGCAGCGCTGGGCGTGGTTTTTGCAATTCTTGGAATTGTTTTCATCCGTCCGATTTCCGTTTTGCTCGGCGCAGAAGGGGAGCTGCTTGAAAACTGCGTTTTGTACGCGCGTATCATTCTTTTGGCGCTGCCGTTTTACATACTGCAGTTTATCTTTCAGAGTTTCTTTGTGACAGCCGAGAAACCACAGATTGGTTTTGTGGTAACAGTCTTTTCGGGCATCACGAATATGGTGCTCGACGCAGTGCTCGTGATCCTCCTGCCGCAGGAACACAAGCTCGCAGGGGCGGCTGTCGCCACGGCGATGAGTCAGGTGGTGGGCGGCATGATTCCGCTGTTTTACTTCGGGTGGAAAAACAGCAGCATACTGCGGATTGGAAAGACGAATTTCGACGGAAAGGCAATTCTGAAAGCCTGTACGAACGGTTCGTCGGAATTTATGAGCAGTGTCTCCATGAGCCTTATCAGTATGCTTTACAATTTACAGCTTCTGAAATATGCAGGAGAAAACGGCGTTGCTGCATATGGCGTGATGATGTATGTCAGCATGATTTTCTCGGCGGCATTCAACGGTTATACGATTGGTACGGCTCCGATCATCGGTTATCATGACGGAGCGAAGAACCATACTGAGCTGAAAGGACTGCTCCGGCAGAGTCTTGCGATTATAGGCATATTTGCTGTATGTATGGTAGCGGCGGCGGAATTGCTTGCAGCACCGCTGGCGCAGATTTTTGTCGGCTATGACGCAGCGCTGATGGAGCTGACAGTATCGGGATTCCGGATTTTTGCCCTGTCGTTTTTCTTTATGGGATTTGCGATATTCGGATCCGGATTTTTTACCGCGCTCAACGACGGTCTGACATCCGCCTTGATTTCCTTTTTGCGGACGCTGGTATTTCAACTGGCAGCCATCCTGATTCTGCCGTTGATATGGGGAATCGACGGTGTCTGGATTTCTATTGTTGTCGCGGAGCTGATGGCAGTTGTGCTGACCGTGCTATTCCTTATATTGAAACGGAAGAAGTATCACTATTGAGTTAAGGAATCAATATTTCGCTGATTGCACAGCAATGGAATATCATGTATAATGATGAAATAGATTTAAGAGCGTGGAGCGGGAAGCCATGGAGATCATGAATGCTGCTACAAATTCGAACATGAAATTTGACAAGGGAGAGGAGCGGGTAAATGTGTGTGTCGCGATACAGGGAATGATGGAGGACAGTAAAATCGAAGGCTCAATTCTGACATGCAAAGAATTAGGACATTCGCAGGAAGACGCCAAAAATTATGTCATGACCAAATATAACAAAAGTGTCCATAAAGCAGAGGAACTTATCAAACTTTACTGGAAATAATTATGAATGTGGTACATTTGGCGCATCAGGAAATTATAATTTTCAAGGGCAGGGGAAACATACATGAGCGAAAAGCTAAAATACCCGGTACTGCTGGTTCACGGCATGGGATTTCGGGACAGCAGATACCTGAACTACTGGGGAAGAATTCCGGCAAAATTAGCAGAGAACGGCTGTGAAATATATTATGGAAATCAGGACAGTAACGGAACTGTCGCGTCAAACGGCGCATTTTTAGCCGACAGAATAAAAGAGATTATAGAGCAGACAGGAGCGCAAAAACTTAACGTGATAGCGCATTCCAAAGGCGGTCTCGACATAAGATATGCAGTCTCCACCCTGAAAATGTCCAGGTATATCGCCTCTCTCACAACGATCAGCACGCCTCATCACGGCTCCCTGACCGTAGATAAACTGCTGCAATTTCCGGATCTGCTGGTAAAATTGGCGGCGGGCTGCTGGGATATCTGGCTCAGAATCTGCGGAGACAAAAATCCCAATGCATACGAAGTGTTCAAGCTCTTTACGACGGCGCAGGCAGAAGAATTTAACCGCAATAATCCAGATGCGCCGGAAGTGTATTACCAGAGCTATGCGTTTGTCATGAAACATGTCTGGAGCGATATGCTTATGGTCGTACCCGCCACAGTGGTACGTTATTTCGAAGGCCCCAACGATGGACTTCTCGCGCCGAGAGCCGCCATGTGGACAAACTTCCGCGGTGTCGTCACCAGCTGCTCAGGCAGGGGCATATCCCACTGTGATGAAGTGGATCTGCGCAGGAGAAGATTTACCCGCAGGCAGGGCGAAGGAATCAGCGATATTACAGATTTTTATGTCAGTATTGTCAATGAACTGCGCAGGAAAGGCTTTTAGTATACTGCTTTTTGTTCTCGCGTCATTTCGTTCTGCCTCTTTTGGGGCAGTTCTATTTCAGCAGTTCTTTTTGATAGATTTCGATTTCCATCAGAATATGCCCCATGTTTCCTTCCCCTGCATATTGTGATGTATCAAAAAAGTTATGGTCTAAGGCAGACCAATAAAGTTCGTTTTCGTCTCCGCTGACAGTTACCGGTTTATTTAGTTTTCCGACATAAACTTCAAGAGAACATTTTCCATAGAAATATGTAAGATCCATGAGATGAGAGAGCACAATATCATTTTTGGTTATGGAAGTCTCTTCTTCGAGTTCCCGATACGCCGCATCAAATCCGTTTTCATTCAGTTCTATTTTACCGCCTACAAAATTGGACAGTCCTTTGTAGGGGTTTTTCTTTCTTTTGCACAGCAATATTCTGTCAGCATTTTCATTAAATACTACGATAACGTTATATCCTTGCATTATGGTACCTCCTGGTAGTTTTTGATTATTATGTAGAAAACATTATATGTTATAATTGTGTTTTGCTATTATTCAGTAT
>CAMWXA010000040.1 GCA_947178035.1 uncultured Lachnospiraceae bacterium
GTATGTGGAGGCGATGAGCAGCATACAGCGGCTGGAGCAGATGCCGGTGTGCAGAAAGACGGTGAATGTGTCCCTGCTGCGCGATGAACTGCAGGAGACGGCAAAGCTGCTTGCGCCGTCGCTTGACGTATCTGTTGCCGCGCAGGATTTGGCGGACATTGAGCTGGATCATGGGATTTTTCTTACAGTGGCGGAGAATCTGATCGGAAATGCGGCGCGGTTTGCAAGGGAGCGGTTAGAGATTACCATGCAAATCGTAATGCAGGATTCGATACAAGAATGTATGCAGGCCTCTTCGCCAACGATTCAGACTGCAGATGGGAGGAAACTGATTCTGTCTGTAATTGACGATGGTTCGGGATATCCTGCAGAGTTGTTAAAAAATGGTCCGAGACCGTTTGGAAAAAAGGATGAGGACGCGGCACATTTTGGTATGGGACTGTACAGCAGCCAGATGCTCTGTGTCAAGCATGGGGGAGAACTTTTGCTGGAGAACAGGGCAGGAGGCGGCGCGGCGGTGACAGCTTCGTTCCTGTGTGCAGGAAAATGCGGAGATATTAGAAAATATTGAGCGAATTTTGAGATTTATCGATTACACTCTTCTGGTAGTCGCAAAAAGACGAAAAGGAGTGTGTTTATATGTTAATCAAAGCAGAAAACCTGAGCAAAGTTTATGGAAGCGGTGCGAACAAGGTCACCGCGCTTCACAGGGCAAATCTGGAGATTGCGGAAGGGGATTTTATTTCCATCATGGGGCCGTCCGGCAGCGGGAAGAGTACGCTGCTGCACCTGTTGTCAGGTCTGGATTTCCCGACAGAGGGAAGACTGTCCTATGATGGTCAGGACATTTATCAGTTAAAGGACAGGGAGTTGTCCGCATTCCGCCGCAGACGGATCGGTTTTATTTTTCAGCAGTTTAACCTGCTGCCTGTGCTGACGGCACGGGAAAATATCCTGATGCCGCTGCTGCTGGACAAAAAGCAGGAGGACAGGGCGTATCTGGAGGAGCTGGCGGGAATGCTGGGCATTCATGACCGGCTGACACATTTGCCGCACGAGCTGAGCGGCGGGCAGCAGCAGAGAGTGGCGATTGCGCGCGCACTGATTGCCGGACCGGATGTCATCTTCGCGGACGAGCCGACTGGAAATCTGGACAGCAAAAGCGGCGAGGAAGTCATGAAGATGCTGGAGGGAATCCGGCGGAAAATGGGAAAGACACTGGTTGTCATCACACATGACAGCCGGATTGCACAGATGGCGGAGCGCAGATTGGTGATCATGGACGGCGTGGTGTCGGAGGAGGCAGCAAAGACCGGGAAAGAGGCGGTGAGGTCATGAAATCGTATCGTATATTAGCCTGGAAAGAAATCATGGGACAGAAAATGTCCGTTCTTATTATAATTGCTGTGATTTTGTCAACGCTCATGACAACTGCAGTGGGACAGTCGGCGGGTGTGCTGGGGGCGATGCGCAGACAGCAGGCGATTGCCATTGGGGGTGACCGCTATGCCTCCTTTGTACAGCTGACTGAGGAGCAGGCGCAGGTTCTGGAGCGCGATCCGAGACTTTCCTACGCAGGACGTTATATTCAGGCAGGCAGTATGGATTTGAATGATCTGCTGCGGCTGGATTTGACGGAGTACTGGGGAGATGGTGTTCGCACCCTTCCGTCCTATACCAGGCTGGTACAGGGGCGGCTGCCCGAGAAACCGATGGAGATTGCACTGCCAGAGGATGCGCTGCAGTTTCTGGGATTCACAGGAACGGTTGGCGATACAATCTCTTTGTCACTTGCCAAGGCACTGCGCCATGGCGTCGTGATAGAGGAATATGAGTACAGGGCGGATTTTGTGCTGACTGGTATTCTGCAGAGCAATTATCTGGGCTATACTTATGGGAACATTCTTGGGTTCGTGGGGGAGGGAACGGCAGCAGCGGTTCTCCCGTCTCAGTATCTCTATTACTGTATGGATATCCGCACTGTGGGCAAAAGGGATTTTCAGGCGACTGTGGACGACTTGATAGAACATCTGGGAATTCACGAGCTGGATACGCTCTACAATCATCCGTATTTGAATGCGCTGGGGATTCGTTACAGTGCGGATGAGGACAGCATGATGCTGGAAGATGACGGCTTTTTGTTTCTCATTTTCGCAGGTGTCCTGGTAGTCGTGCTGATTCTGTCAGCAGCAGGTCTGGTGATCTACAATATCCAAAAGATCGCAGTCACCCGGCGGATAGGACAGTACGGCGTGCTCCGCGCAGTCGGCGCACAGAGAGGGCAGTTGTACCGCATTGTGGCGGATGAGATCCTGCTGTTGTGTCTGTGCGGCATTCCGGTGGGGATGCTTGGCGGTTTCCTGTCAGCGAAAGGGATTTTAAGCGCGGTGGTAAACCAGATGCCGCCGGAGATGTTTCTCTCACCGAACACAGTACAGCTGCAGGAGATGATTGCAGAAAACAGCGCTGGAAAATGGGGATATCTTCTTGTGAGTGCGCTGATTACGCTGCTGTTTGCTTTTCTTGCTGCGATTCCAGCTGCCAGTTTTGCGGCGAAGGTCTCCCCCGTGACTGCAATACACGGTATCACATCATGCGGAGACAGGAATGCAAAAATCAGCCGCAGGAGCCGCAAGGCGAGACGGATACGCTGTTTTGAACGGTACTATGCAGCGTTAAACCTGCGGAGGAACAGGAGCCGCACTGTTGTTACGATAGTGTCGCTTGTCATGAGTATCACAGTGTTTGTCACACTGCAGAGTTATCTCTCGAAGTTAAGTGTCACAGGCGCGGAATCGGAGCATCTGGGGGATTACTCTGTGGTGAATGAATACGGTGGATTTTCACCGGACGAATTAAGACAGATGGAAGCGGACCGCAATGTGGCAGCTGTGGCGGCACAGCAGTATACGTTTTATGAGTCAGATGAACAGTATGAGCCCGTCGGGATTGAGACGGATATTGATTTTGCGCAGAACCCGGTCGAGCACTTCCAGATTTACGGAGTCAATGACTGCTGGGCGGATTACCGTTTTGCCGGTCAGCTGACAGAGGAGCAGCTGCGTGCGCTGAAGGCGGGGGAGGGCTGTGTCGTCCGCAATCCGCTTCCTGTCAATATAGAAGGGGTGGATGCAGGAACAACGTGCATTGAGGAGGGCAGCACGATCACCATATCCGGAAAAAGGCTGCGGGTGCTGTTGACATTAAACGGCTACGATGGCTATTTCAGCGTTGGAAATAATGGGTTTATACTCGGTGTGCAGGTGCTTGTGAGTGACCAGCTGTATCCGCAATTGACAGGGAATGACATTTATGCGGAGTTTCGCCCGATTTTGCGTGCGGATGCGGACAGGGAGGCGTTTGACCGCACGCTTGACAGTCTCTGTGCACGCGCAGCCGGGACAACATGGGTGTCCTATGAAGATACAGACAGGCAGCTTGCGGAGAGCGAAGCACAGATTAAGCTGCTTGCGTGGGGATTGATTTTGCTGATTGGGATTATCGGAATTTTGAATATTGTCAATACGGTCTACACCAATATCCATACGAGAGTGGCAGAAATCGGCACACAGCGGGCAATCGGCATGAGCGCAGAAAGCCTGTACAAGACCTTTTTGTGGGAGGGCGCGTATTATGGAATCTTTGCGGCAGTTATCGGAAGTGCGGCTGGGTATCTGTGCACGATACTCGTGGAGTCGGCAGGCAATGGAGCGATACAGCTGACTGCTCCTCCACTGGCGGCAATGATGGAAGCAGCCGTATTGTCCATTGCGGCCTGTCTGCTTGCGACAGCTCTTCCACTCGGGCGGATTGCGAAGATGAGCATTGTGGAGTCTGTTGAGGCGGCGGAGTAATGTAAAAAGGCGGTTTAGAGCCGCCTTTTTGTATACCATATTTTTACGTTTCTTCTTTCAGATATTCTTTGCTTGACACTTTCGCAGTATTGTCATAGCACTGGAATATCCTGTCTAAAAAGCCGCTGTCGATTTTCGGTGTTATCAGACTGACAACCGGTGTGACGATCAATCCGACAATCATCGCGGCGGCACCGGCGTTGATCGGTGAGGCGATAAACTGAAAGAACATATTGGATACCGTAATACCGACGCCGCAGATGAAGCTTGCCCACACGCCAGCCTTTGTGACGCCCTTCCAGTACAGGCCATAGAGGAACGGCGCAAGGAAAGCTCCCGCGAGCGCACCCCACGAGATACCCATAAGCTGTGCGATGAAGGTGGGCGGGTTCAGCGCCAGCACAACAGAGATCACGATGAAAAATACGATCAATACGCGGATGTAGATCAACTGTTTTTTGTCGTCCATATCCTTCACAAGATTGCCCTTGATAAAATCGAGCGTCAGCGTCGATGCCGAAGTCAATACCAGAGAAGAGAGCGTTGACATGGAAGCTGAGAGCACCAGGATAATGACAATACCGATCAAAATATCAGGCAGCGTTGACAGCATGGAAGGAACGACGGCGTCATACATCACAGAGCCGTCAGCTTTATACAGTGCCGGCGAGTCAAACAGGCGTCCAAATCCGCCTAGGAAATAGCAGCCTCCGGACACGATGACAGCAAAGAAAGTAGATACAATCGTACCCGTTTTGATTGCCTTCTCGCTCTTGATGGCATAGAACTTGTGAACCATCTGCGGAAGTCCCCATGTACCGAGAGATGTGAGGATAATAACGCCTAAGAGATTCAGCGGGTCCGTGCCGAAAAAGGACGCGAAAGCCCCCTGCTGCCCCAGTGTGACAGGCACATCAGACGGAAGCTCCGAGAGCTTTCTGACCGCCTCGATAAATCCGCCCTGACCGGAAAGCACAGCGGCGATGACCGCCACAATGCCAAACAGCATAATAATGCCCTGGATAAAGTCGTTGATCGCAGTAGCCATATATCCGCCAAGGATAACATACACCCCGGTAAGCACTGCCATCGTGACGACGCATACCGTGTACGGAATGTCAAAAGCCATGCCGAACAGTCTGGAAAGTCCATTGTACACAGAAGCAGTGTACGGAATCATAAATACAAAAGCAATCGCAGAAGCTACGATTTTAAGGACGTTGCTGTCATAGCGCCTGCCAAAAAAGTCAGGCATTGTCGCAACTTCCAGATGATGCGTCATGACCCTCGTGCGCCGTCCCATCGCAACCCACGCAAGCAGCGAGCCGATCACGGCATTTCCAAGTCCGATCCATGTGGAAGCCAGACCGTACTTCCAGCCAAATTGTCCCGCATATCCCACGAACACAACCGCAGAAAAGTAAGATGTACCGTAGGCAAAAGCCGAGAGCCAGGGCCCGACACTCCGCCCGCCAAGCACGAAATCTGTCATGCTGTTTGCACTCTTTCTGGCATACAGACCGACAGCAATCATGCTGCCGAAGAATAGAATCAGTAATATAATTTTGATTAGCATAATAGGATGCCCCTCCCTAAGTGAAAATATTTTATTACATCAGACGCTTTAGGACTTCAACGCTTTTAAGTAATAAAGTGAGTCCATTATATCGCACTATGGGGAGTGGTGTCAATAAGTTTATGAAAAGACGATATCTTGTAGAAAATGATACAGATTTGATGCATTTGGCGTTTATAATAGTGCTTGGAGCGATTCATTGGAGCGATTCAATGGAAAGGATACTGTTCCGGGACAGTGTCTTTTATTTGAGATATATGTGTGATATGCAAGGAGTTGAAACAGGATGCGTAAAACGAATTTAAAACGCTGCTTCATCATGTTATGTGTCTTACTGCTGCAGACGGGATGCGTAAACAGCGCGAAATACCAGGAAACTGCCAATAGTCCCGCACAGGCGGCAGGACAGAAGGAACCAAAGCAGCTTCTGCGGGCTGATTTTCGCAGAAGTGCTGTTTTGGAAGCTGTACAGACAAAAAAGGAACGCTTTTTTATCCCGGACGAGGGATACGGCGTTGAGCTGACGGGGTATGAAAGTGTAGAAGCGTTTCTGGAAGATGCTGGCTTTGCAGGCAAAACGCCTTTTTATCAATACTATGATGAGGACAGCGGCGAACTGCTGCTGGAGCTTTATTATGATGAATCGAATGGTATGGGCGGCGGAATGTACTATTTGCTACCCGGGGATCGGGATAGAACACCGGATTTCTTTCTGTTTAACGGCGCGGACAAACCACTTGTAGAATATCCCAAGTTGGCAGATCGTGCAGGTGCAGATCCCTTTGCAGCAGTATCTGCCGATGGGTATGATTCTGCGCAGGATACAGATATTGAGCATTATCAGGAACAGATCGAATTCACAGATAGTGGAAAACCACAGCACTATCTGGCGCGGGGGAGACTTCCTTACATAGAGTGGGATGATATTATAGATATTGTGGAAATTAGATGGGTCTACCGGGAGGATGGGTCACTGAAACGGCGCCATTACAGTCGCAATGCCTCTGTGCGTGGCTCGTACAATTCGATTATGACGGGGCATTATGACTCGCAGGGTCGCGTTGTTTATGAATGGGGTCATACCATGGCTGGGTGGATGGAACACTACTATATTTATAGCGGGGACAACACGATGCCTGACTATTATCTGTTAATCGAAACCAATTGCAGCCAGCTCTTTATAAAGTTTCTTTCCTGCCATGATGTAATACCGGATGCAGCGGGCAGGCTGTATGGCAATATCGGACCGTCATTATCCGAAAATCGGTTTGTGCAGGCGGTGAAGGAAACGGAGGATTATGATCAGTCCGAAAATGTGACGCATACGTATATTGCAGATTATGATGGGGATGGGGAGAATGAAGCTTATGTTATTACAGGAAAATGGCTGGATGCATGGGGACGGCCGGATTCGGATATGATAACAGGTACGCTTTGGCTGGTGGACAGCAGTTATCGTGTGACAAGCGTAATGTACCGCACATTCTCGGCACATTCGCAGTATATCCGACAGGATGGCAGGGTATATCTGTTTCTGGATCATGATATCGGACTGCCGTGGACCACGGAGGTTCTTTCTGTGCAGGATAACGAGTGTGTTAATTATTCCAATGCGGATTGCGTCAAGCGTATCAATGAAGAAGGACAGGTTGTCATCACACAGGATACCTATGATGCATCGCTTCTCTCGGAGGACGGTGATCGTCTTTTGTTTGGACATACATGGAAGCCTTATGTGTTTGCGTTTGATCATGGACAGTGGGAGGAAGTGCCGGCGCGTGAAGTGACACGGGAGGAAGTGGAGGAGATCGCTGCAGTTCCGGCTTCATTCGATCCGACAGCGTATGATGCCATACAGTACATTCTGCGTGACAATGGGGAATTGAACATTAATATGGCAGAGGTCGATTTAGAATTCCAAATGGTCGATTTTCATTATGATACCTATCGGTTGGGAGAGACAAAGGAGTGGGAATTTGTAGAGAGTGATCGGGGTTTTTACCGCATACAGCTCAGCGGCGAAAGTCATTGGGATTATCTGGATTATCTGATGTCGCAGGACGAATCTCAGGAACAGTTGAGCACTGTTTTGCAGGAATCCACTGAGTCAGATGAAATACAGACGGAATCCGACAGCTTTTATGTCACGGACAACCAAAGTGGTGCCAATCTGGTTGGCTATGAAAGCGTGGAAGCGTTTCTGGAGGATGCTGGATTCGCAGACAAAGTTCCGTTTTATGAATATTTTGATGAAGACAACGGTGAATTGCAGCTGGTGCTTTATTACGATGAATCTGATGGCACAGGAGGCGGTGTCTGCTATTATCCGTCGCAGGATTCATTTCATACACCGGAGGGATTTTTGTTTGACAGAGCCAATACGCTGCAGCGGAGTGACGATTTTTTCACATTATTAACAGAGCGGGCAGACGCTGATCCCTATGTGGTGGCATCACCGGATGGATATGATCCCGCACAGGATGCAGAGATTGAATATTACCAGGAACAAATCCAGTATACGGATGACGGAAAGCCTCAGCATTTTCTGGCACAGGGCTGGGTAAGCTACATGGACCCGGAGGACACCATCTCAGATATCGTGAAAATTGACTGGGAATACCGTGAAAATGGATCATTAAAACATCGCAGTTACAGTCGTCATTACGGTGTGCATGATACCTACAATTCCACAGTGCAGGGGGATTATGATACGCAGGTGCGCGTTGTTTTCGAACATGGTTATATCACGCACGGAAGTGTAGATTATTACTACATCTATAGCGAAGATAACACAGCTCCCGATTACTATTTGTATATTGATCATAACCTTGACCGGCTCTGCGTAGATTTTTTTACCAGTGAGGATATTATAGGAAGAACTAATGATATATAGTACAAAGAATGATAAGGAATGGCGCAATTGTCTCAATTATTGCGGTGTGTAAACTGCAAGCGCAGATGATTGGATCGAAATGTTTCTGCTTCGTTGAAGGACTTCATATTTTGTGATACAATGTTGTGAGACTTGAAACGCGCCGGAATGGGCATGCTCTTACTGTAACAAAACATTGTGAAAGAAAGGAACAAACGATTATGTTAAAAGGAAAAGTAGCGATTGTAACAGGCGGTACGAGAGGAATCGGTTTTGAGATCGTCAGAAAATACCTCGCCAATGGCGCAAAGGTAGTGCTGTTTGGTTCCCGTCAGGAGTCCGTTGATCACGCACTGCAGAAATTAAAAGAAGAAAACAGCAGCTGGGAGGTGGATGGAAAATTTCCCAAACTCACAGATGCCGCAGAAGTTGAGAAGACAATTTTAGAGGTGAAAGAAAAATTTGGCAGAATCGACATTCTGGTCAACAATGCCGGAATCTCTCAAAACACCCCGCTTTACGACTACACAGCGGAAGAGTTTGACAAGGTGATCGACTTGAATGTAAAGGCAGTATTTTATGCAATTTTACCGGCGGCAAGGATTATGAAGGAACAGGGTGGGGGCTGCATCATCAACACTAGTTCTATGGTAAGTATTTCGGGACAACCCGCAGGAGTTGGATATCCTGCCAGCAAGTTTGCGGTCAACGGTATCACCATTTCTCTTGCAAGAGAGCTTGGAAAAGACAATATCCGCGTCAATGCGGTGGCGCCGGGAGTGACCAGAACGGATATGGTGGCAGCATTGCCGGAGGCGACTGTCAAGGCAATCTCTGCAGGAATCCCGTTGGGAAGAGCCGGCGAGCCGGAGGAAGTGGCCAATGCATTCCTGTATCTGGCAAGCGACATGGCAGGCTATGTCACCGGAGAGATTTTGTCTGTAGACGGAGCGTCGAGAGTATAACAGACAGAATAAGAAAGAAGCGCGCAGATGCTTCTTTGAACATTTTGCGCGCTTATCTTAATTCCACGATTCCGCTTGAAAATCAAATTTGAGGAGAGGGTATCGGATATGTTAAGATGATAATCTAAGGAGTGAAATTACATATGAAGAGAAGCAGATTGTCGTACGACGAGTGGAAATGCATTACATCAAAAGAGCTGTCCGGCAGACAAGTGAGCACAGATTTTTACAAAGGCTATATCGGACTGCTCGAGATAAAAGAAGTAACCGAGGTACAGAAGTGGACATTCCACGAAAGTGAGTTTGCAGTCTGTGACCATGGTTTCAAGTGGCTGTCCATTCTGCCGCAGGATGATTATTATTGCATCACTGCCATGATGAATGAGAAAAACGACATACAGGTATGGTACATCGACATGATCGCAGCGCAGGGAATTGACACAGATGGGATACCTTATTTCGATGATTTGTATTTGGACCTTATTGTCTTTCCAAATGGGGAAATCAAAGTGGACGATATGGACGAGCTGGAGGAAGCGCTTCGCCAGGGAGATATTACGCAGGAGCAGTTTGATCTCGCAGTCCGCACAGCCGACGGGCTAAAAAATAGTTTACTGGGCGATATCGATTCTTTTAGGGACTATACCGGCAAGTGCTATGATATCGCGACAGGTGCCTAGACACAAAAGCAGGGGAGCTCTTTTCGCTTTCCGGCAGAAGGCATTCTACAAACATGCTCTGACAAAAACTGCACATATAGTTTACAGGGAATTATCCTTTAAAATCGAATCGGTTTTGGGATAATTCTTTTTGTATAAATAGCGGCATGTATTAATATGGAACAATACTAATAGGCGCTATTCTGCAAAACTCTACGTTTCGTAGGTGTGATTTTTCATCATTCTGTCTTACACTATCATCAGGGAAAGGTGGTGCGGTATGAATCAGGTTAAAATAGGCAGGTTTATCGCTGCGATGAGAAAGCAGCAGCATTTGACGCAGCGTGAATTTGCAGAGCTGCTCGGCGTTAGTGACAAAACTGTCAGCAAGTGGGAATGCGGCAATGGAATGCCGGAGTTGTCGTATATGCAGTCAGTCTGCAAAATTCTTCAAATTGATCTGAACGAGTTGTTTTCAGGAGAAAGGCTGACTGACACGGACTATAAAAAGAAAGCAGAGGAAAATATGATGAACCTTATAGAGGAAGCAGAAAGTTTGAAAAAGAACATTGTCGGCGGCAGCGTGTTAGGGACTGCGGATGATATTGAGATGGACAAATACGAGGTGCACAGGACAAATACCGCGTTCTGGAGCACGGCCGGCAACGAATTGTTAGGCGCAACAGCCCTGCCAGCCTGGGGAAATTTCTTTCCGTCAGAGGATAAGCTCAGGCTGCTCGGAGATCTGACTGGTAAGAGCGTACTCGAAATTGGCTGCGGGGGTGGTCACTCACTGAAATATGCCGCAGACTCAGGCGCTGCAGATTTGTACGGCTTAGACATATCTGAGGATCAGATCGGGCGTGCACGGGAATACCTCGCTTCACAGGGAATCAATGTGAAGCTTGTGTGTTCGCCTATGGAGGAGGAATGCGGACTGCCCGCCGACTATTTTGATCTCGTCTATTCCGTTTATGGCATCGGTTGGACAACTGATCTGAACAGGACTTTCGAGCGCGTCCGTTCCTATTTAAAAAAAGATGGCATATTTGTATTCGGCTGGTCCCATCCGATTCATAAATGTGTATCGATTGAGAAGGGCAGACTGGTTTTTGACAATTCTTATTTTAATGAGAAATGGTATAGCGCCAATATAGGCGACAGGGAAATCATGCTGTCGAACCGAATGATGAGCACTTATGTCAATGCTCTGGCAGACAGCGGTTTTGTCATAGAAAAACTCGTTGAGGAAATCGACAGGGAGAAGGCAGCGGCATCAGGCAGCGACTTTGGCAGAAAGGCACTGATGCTGCCCACAGTATTCGTCATCAGGGTGCGAAAGGGATAAGCCTCAGAGCGCAAAAATAATTGCTCACAGAAAGCAATAGTGCTCCAATGCCTGCCGGATACCGCCGCAGCTCGATTTTGCCGTCACATACTCCACCTGGTCAAAAAGGCTCTCGGGCGACGCGTTTCCCATCGCGACACTGTGGGGAACATAGGAGAGCATGGACAGGTCATTGTTGCTGTCGCCAAAAGCGTAAGCATCTGTGATGTCAAGTCCATAGTGGTCCAGCACATACTGTATGCCTGACGCCTTGGAGTAGCCATGTGGCACAAATTCCCGGAAAGTTCCTCCTCTGTCGATGCACTCAAACCAGCGGTCGCTGACCTGCCGAAAGGCATTTAACTGCGCTTCTTCCTGATACCAGATAACAAATTTGTCAGAGAAAAAATTGGGATTTTCCAAGTCCTCCGGCATATCGTACTGGCGGCTGGCAAAGGCCTGATACTGGCGTACTGCGTCCGGGTGGTGGAGAGGGCGGGACAAGTCGAAGGCGACCTGAATCCGTGACTCAAATAATAGATCCACATCGGTCTGCCGCGCAGCGTTCAGAATGCGCATTGTCGTGGAATGCGTCTGGGAAACGTGCAGCACATCCTGCCCGCCACAGTAAATATTTGTGCCGCACCCGCACACATATCCATCCCATCCTATCTCGCGAAAGCGGGGTTCTACATTTTGAAAACATCTTCCTGTGTTGATAAACATCAGATTTCCGTTGGCGCGCGCGCCGGCAATCGCCGCAGCCGCGTCATCAGGAACGCGTCCATCTATCTCGGAAGTCAGTGTACCATCGATATCGAAAAAAGCGATCTTTCTTGACATAATCGGGTTCTCCTTTTGATTCAAAATTGCTTTGGCAGCGTTATCATTCAATATATCGAAAATTTGATAAAATGTCAAATTGTTGTATTCGTAAATGAGTGCGAGGGAAATTGTCCGTTATTCTGGGTATTTTATTGTGGATGCAAATTTATTGAAGTACAATATAAATGTTGTTGGAAATAGGGGATAAGAGCAAGAAAGAATCGGATTCTACCTTAATTCTACTTCTGGTGGGTGTTAATCTACCACGAAAAAGACTATGATTTTTCCATAAGGAGGCTTCACAATGGAACAAAAAAAGATAGGCAGATTTATTGCCGCTTGTAGAAGAGAGCGCAAAATGACACAAATGCAATTCGCAGAAAAACTGGGAGTGACGAATAAGGCTGTTTCAAAATGGGAAACTGGAAAATGTATGCCAGACGCTTCGCTTTTTGATGACATATGTTTGCTTTTGGATATTAGCATAAATGAACTATTTGCAGGAGAGAGAATATTGTCTGATGACATTCCAAAGAAATCAGAAGAAAATCTTAAAAATATGGCACTTGAATATCAAAGTAAGAACAAAAAAATAGTATTGTGTGAATATTGTTCTATATTACTTACATTTGTGGCGATATCAATAAATTTAAGTGTCGGCGGAATATGGTTTGAGGGAATACCTGTATTTTCGAATTTGCTGGTGTTAGTTTTATTGATGGTTTCATGGTCATTATTTCTCTGCTGGACACAAGAAGATACATATACACAAAAGATAGCTGCCAAAATCAGTACAATAGTTTTGTTGTTATCAATAGCCGGATTTATATTGACATTTTGGGATATTCGGGGAGATATTGTGCATTTAATAGGTTTTCCGTGCGAAGTGATTTTCTATGGATTGAGACTAATATTTGACTGGATTCACATTTATCTGGTTGTGGCAGTTTTAGCGTTCATTGGGTTAACATATTCAAAGAAAAATATTGACAGGACAAATCAAAAATAGGAGGAAATGTGATGTATATAACTTTATTTGCTATTGTTTTTGCTGTTGGGTTAGTACTTCTTTTTTTACCGTTCAAATTCTATAAAAAATGGACTGAAAGCAGATTGTTTTCAGTGATAATTCGTGTAACAGGTATAATTTTATGTATTATCAGCGCAATTTCAATTTATGCTGTTTTATCAGGAAAAATCGTTTTGCCATTGATAAAGCAGAATTTGAAATAGTGGAGCATTTGAATACAGATATCAGATACCAAGGTCAAGACTTGAAAAGTCAATATATAAATCCTCTATCAACAATAAATCTTGCACAAAATGGCAAATTTTGTCTCTGATTTTTCCACGTTAGGATAAAAACTGTCACAGTGTAAAATTGAAAGCAGGAAATGAAGTTGATACAGGATCATAACAAAAGTAATGGCAGTCAAATTATCGTTTCAAATTTAGGAATTTAAAGAGAATGAATGTGTGTTCAAGCCAAAAGAATAGAAACGCAGGTAGCAGGATCGATCAACTCATTATAATCACAGAATGCAAATAAGGGATATATGGGAATTGCGGCCATTGAGATAGAATTTTATTTACAGCATGGGATGGCCGCGACGCGGATGCGGTCGGTGAAAATGCCATGGAATTTATGAATAGCATTCTTTTACCAGAGGAAATAGCAGAAAGTGATCTGCGAGTGTCTATTATTGGGGAGCTGATAAAGGTGAAGCAGGAAAAGGGGATAAGTCAAAAGAAGCTGGAAGAATTAAGCGGGGTGAAATAGCCCATAATTGCAAGAATGGAAAAGGGAAGCACCAAGACATCAGGAGAGCTTTTTTATTAGAATGCACGAGATTGAGGGTATATTTAGAAATGGAAAAAATTACAGAAATCCTATTGACACACTAGGAATATAGGTGTATGATACATACATGTTTAAAACATACTAATCCAATAGGAATACAAAACAAATGACAAATGCCTTAAGCAAATGTAGAAAAGAATGGGCGGAGGAGAATATTATGAGTAAGAAAAACTATGCAGACAGGAACTTAAAATTTGAGACATTACAGCTTCACGTAGGGCAGGAAGCACCCGATCCGGTGACGGACGCAAGGGCGGTTCCTATCTATCAGACATCATCTTTTGTGTTCAGGAATTCAGCACATGCGGCGGCGAGATTTGCCTTACAGGATGCGGGAAACATTTACGGCAGACTGACCAATCCCACAGAGGACATCTTTGAGCAGCGCGTGGCAAAACTCGAGGGAGGCGCGGCGGCGCTTGCAGTGGCGTCAGGAGCTGCAGCAGTTACCTACACGATTCAAAATCTCGCACAGAACGGCGGACACATTGTTGCGGCAAAAAATATTTACGGCGGCACATACAACCTGCTCGCACATACGCTGGTTGATTACGGCGTGACGACAACGTTCGTGGACCCGCTCGACATCAACAATTTTGAGAAGGCAATACAGGACAATACCAAAGCGCTCTACATAGAAACACTCGGAAATCCCAACTCGGAAGTGTCAGATATTGAGGCAGTTGCAAAGATTGCACACGCGCACAATCTTCCGCTGGTTGTCGACAGCACATTTGCGACGCCCTATCTTGTGAGACCGATCGAGTACGGTGCAGACATCGTGGTTCATTCTGCGACGAAGTTTATCGGAGGACACGGCACGACCATCGGCGGCGTGATTGTCGACGCAGGAAAGTTTGACTGGAAAGCAGGCGGAAAATTTCCGCAGTTTACAGAGCCAAACCCAAGCTATCACGGCATCAGTTTTGTGGAAGCAGCGGGACCGGCAGCGTTTATCACCAGAATACGCGCTATCCTGCTGAGGGATACAGGTGCCACGCTCTCACCGTTCCATGCGTTTATCTTCCTGCAGGGACTTGAGACCCTTTCCCTCCGCGTGGAGCGCCATGTGGAAAATGCACTGAAAGTTGTCGCGTATCTGTCAAAGCACCCGCTCGTAGAAAAGGTAAATCACCCGTCAGTGACGACAGACCCGGAGCAGCAGAGACTTTACAAGAAGTACTTCCCGAACGGCGGCGGCTCGATCTTTACGTTTGAAATCAAAGGCGGCGAACAGAAAGCGAAGGACTTTATCGACAATCTTGAACTGTTCTCATTGCTGGCGAATGTGGCGGACGTAAAATCACTTGTCATTCACCCATACTCGACGACGCATGCCGAGCTCAACGAAGAGGAGAAGGCGGACCAGGGAATCAAGCCAAATACAATCCGCCTGTCGATCGGCACAGAGCACATTGATGACATTATCGAAGATTTGGAGGAGGCATTCAAGGCAGTTTCATAATAAACATAGTAAATTAGGAAAGGAAAGTAGCAATGGCAGTGTATAGAGGATTTACAGAGATCATCGGCAAAACGCCGCTGGTGGAGGTTATGAACGTGGAGCGCACACACGGCCTGAAGGCAGCAGTGCTCGTCAAGCTCGAGTATAGAAACCCGTCAGGAAGTGTGAAGGACAGGGCAGCTTTCTACATGATTAAGGCAGCGGAGGAAAAAGGTCTTTTAAAAGAAGGGTCTGTGATCATAGAGCCTACCAGCGGAAACACAGGCATCGGACTTGCGGCGATTGCGGCGGCAAAGGGATACCGCGCGATTCTCACGATGCCGGAGACGATGAGCGTGGAGCGCAGAAATATCCTGAAGGCATACGGAGCGGAAATCGTTCTGACAGAGGGCGCCAAGGGCATGAAAGGGGCCATCGCGAAGGCGGAGGAGCTCGCAAAGGAAATCGAAGGCGCATATATTCCAGGCCAGTTTGACAATCCGGCAAACGCACAGGCACACTATGAGACGACAGGACCGGAGATATGGGAGGACACAGAGGGAAAGGTTGACATCTTTGTTGCAGGGGTCGGAACTGGCGGCACGATAACAGGTATCGGAAAATATCTGAAAGAAAAAAATGCGGGTGTGAAGGTCGTGGCCGTGGAACCATCAAGCTCACCAGTGCTGTCAGGCGGACAGCCGGGAGCGCACAAGATACAGGGTATCGGGGCCGGGTTTGTTCCAGGTGTGCTTGACACAGATGTTTATGACGAGATTATCCAGATTGAGAACGACAAGGCATTTGAGGCGTCGAAGGAACTTGCGAAAAAGGAGGGAATCCTTACTGGAATTTCTTCTGGCGCAGCGCTTTGCGCGGCAATCGAGCTTGCAAAGAGACCGGAAAATGAGGGGAAGACCATTGTGGCGCTATTGCCGGACAGCGGTGACCGGTACTATTCGACACCGCTCTTTGGGGAATAAAATAAGATAATATAAGAAAATGACAGGTCGCGAAAAGCATACCTGTCATTTTTGGTATGAGTACTCCGTGTGAAAAGTAACAAGGGTATACAAAAATGCGCTGCACACAATATAAAATGTTGTAAAAAACCACGAAGTGTGGTAGCATTAAATAGAACTTAATGAGTACTTTTAACAAAATTTTAGGGAAAATGGAAAGGGAGGGAACTGATGAAGAGAAGAGGATTAAAGCTTACACCGCGCCTTGTACTTGTGGCAGCACTTCCCCTTATACTGATGTTTGCATTTGCGATAGCAGGGATCAGTTCATCGTGCGGTTCTATTATTGAATCAATGGTACAGCATGAATTAGCAACAGCGCAGTATGCCTTTGAGACGGCTGTGGGAAATATTGCACAGGGTACATATCGAGCTGTCGATGGTAAATTATATAAAGGCAAGCGAAATATTTCTGACAATACGCAGTTTTTTGACAATTTCAGCCATGAGGTCGATCTGCAGGTCACAGTTTTTTATGACAATATAAGGGTTGCCACAAGCCTTGTAGATGATGAAGGAAACCGCATGGTGGGCACGGAGGCCGATCCGGCGATTTATGATATCGTGGTCAGGCAGGGACAGGATTATTATTCTGATAATGTGGAAATTGGCGGTAAAATGTATTACGCCATGTACTGTCCTCTGTATCAATACAATGAGGATGCTATCATAGGGATGACCTTTGTGGGACTGGAGAAGACTAGTATCAGTGCGCTTTTTAGTGCGCATTTTATCAAAAATGCAATTATACTGATTGTGCTCTTTGTGCTTGGCATTGCAGCCACGATGGTATCGGTCAGCGTTGTGATCAAGGCAATCAAAAGTGTCATTGTCCAGCTGAACAAGGTTGCGGATGGCGAATTGAACGTGAAGGTTGAGAGCAGACTGTTAGGCAGGGCAGATGAGATTGGGGACATCGCACACAGCGTTGATAAGCTTGTACACAGCCTGTCTAATATTGTGGTGGATATCAAAGGAGCCGCATCGGGTCTCGACGAGATTTCAGAGGGATTTTCTGGTTCCTTTGGAAAGATGGCAAATAATATTCGGGGTGTAGATACCGCAGTGGAGGAGATGGCATCAGGTTCCACACACCAAGCGCAGGACACCGCAGATGTAGGCAATAAGATTCAAT